>NZ_RJTZ01000063.1:0-19320 GCF_024343515.1 Aquitalea sp. S1-19
CGGCCATCCTGACCCATCCGGTGTTCAACCAGTACCACACCGAACACGGAATGTTGCGCTACCTCAAGCGTCTGGAAAACCGCGACCTCGCACTGAATCATTCCATGATCAGTCTGGGCTCGTGCACCATGAAGCTGAACGCCGTGGCCGAGATGCTGCCGGTGACCTGGCCTGCTTTTGCCGAGCTGCATCCGTTCTGCCCGGCCGATCAGGCGGTTGGCTATCACGAAATGATTGCCGGCTTGCAGGCGCAGCTGATGGCGATTACCGGTTTTGACGCCATCTCGATGCAGCCCAACTCCGGCGCCTCGGGCGAATATGCCGGCTTGCTCGCTATCTTGCGCTACCACGAAAGCCGTGGTGATGTTGCGCGCACCGTGTGCCTGATTCCGCAATCGGCACACGGCACCAACCCCGCTACCGCGCAGATGCTGGGCATGCAGGTGGTGGTGGTGAAGTGCGACGAATTGGGCAATGTGGATCTCACCGATCTCAAGGCCAAGGCCGAGCTGCACGCCGATCGCCTGGGCGCGCTGATGATTACCTACCCGTCTACCCACGGCGTGTTCGAAGAAAGCATCCGCGATATCTGTGCATTGGTGCATGGTTACGGGGCGCAGGTGTATATGGATGGCGCCAATATGAATGCGCAGGTGGGGCTGACCCGTCCGGCCGATATCGGTGCCGATGTGCTGCACATGAATCTGCACAAGACCTTCTGCATTCCGCATGGCGGCGGCGGTCCGGGCATGGGCCCGATCGGCATGAAGTCGCATCTGGCGCCATTCATGGCCAACCATGTGGTGAGTGAAGTGCCGGGTGCGCAGGCAGGCCAAGGGGCGGTGTCTGCCGCGCCATTCGGCTCGGCTTCCATCCTGCCTATCTCGTGGATGTATATCACCATGATGGGGGCAGAGGGCATGAAACTGGCGACCGAGCATGCACTTTTGAATGCCAACTACGTTGCCGCAAGGCTCGCGCCGCACTATCCGGTGCTGTATAGCGGCAAGCAAGGGCGGGTGGCGCACGAGTGCATCATCGACTTGCGCCCGCTCAAGGCGGCCTCCGGCATCACCGAAGTCGATATCGCCAAGCGCCTGATGGACTACGGCTTCCACGCCCCGACCATGAGCTTCCCGGTAGCCGGCACGCTGATGATAGAACCGACCGAGAGCGAGAGTCAGGTCGAGCTTGACCGTTTTATCGCCGCGATGCTGGCGATACGGGCAGAAGTGCAGGCAGTCGAGGATGGCGTCTGGCCGGCGGACAATAATCCGCTGGTCAATGCGCCGCACGGCAAGGCCGATATCGCTGCCGACTGGAACCGGCCATACAGCCGCGAGCAGGGTTTGTTCCCGCTGCCTTATGTACTGGACAACAAGTTCTGGCCGGCGGTGAACCGCATCGACGACGTGTACGGGGACCGTAATCTGGTGTGCAGCTGCCCGGCAACGGCGGATTATTTGTAAGCTGTCTTTCTGGGGTGATGCATTCAGCCTTCGCTTGTCACCCGTGCAAGTGGCGAGGATGTGATGTATTGCCACAGTAAAAGAAAGTGCCCGCGAGCTAAAGCTTGCGGGCTTTTTTATTGAGGCGTAAGCTGCTGTCGGATAAATGCGACATAACAAAGAGGCTGGCAAATATTAGATAGGGTGTTTCCCCTATTGTACTGACGAGGTTGTTCAGTATCTATTGCATGCTGATTTTTGTAAGTATTTGAATTTTAATAATTATTGCTGCTTGCAGGGTGTAAGTGGCCTCGTGCTACTCACGCCTGGCAAGCAGGATGCGAGCGAGTGCATCACACATCAAGTTACCCGTTTGGTATTTTGCTGTTATGATCCGCGACATCAGGCCTGCACACGTTAAAGCGAGATAAAAAATGAGTCCGACACGCAGAACCCAACAAAGCCGCCGCGAAGGCACCATAGGTAAACTGGTGGCCTCCGCCATCGATTGCATCAACGAGCTGGGCTATCAGGGTGCCAGCGTGCAGATTATCTGCCAGCGCGCCGAACTGTCGCAGGGTGCCTTGTTCCGTCATTTCGCCACCAAGAACGAGTTGATGCAACTGGTGTACAACAGCACCATTGATCTCTTGTTCGACCGTGCCGCCGCCGATCTGGTGGCTTTGCCGGCGGATGCGTCGGATGAGGACAAGATGGTGTGCCTGATGCGCTCGCTGGTGGCCGATGTGCACTATGTGGTGCTGATGGAGCTGATGATGGCGGCGCGCACCCAGCCCGAGCTGTCCAGCCTGATCGCCCGCGACGGCCTGCGCCAGCGCGACCGTTTTATCGCCTTGCTGGGCACCTATTTCCCGCGCTATGCCGGCAATAGCGAATTCGTCGCCATGGCGCTGACCATGATGACTACCTATCACGGCATGTCGCTGTACCGCACCATGAGCCGCGAAGTCGAGGCATCGCCGCTACGCGAGCAGTGGTTGCAGAACATCCTGCGTCAGGAGCTGGCACGTCTGGCCAAGAAAGGCGCCGATACCGTCAATCCGGTATACGACCTAGCATCGTTGCCGCAGGCGTGAGTTTGTTAGGTAGGGAGTGGGGAGCAGGATGGGTGAAGCGCAGCGCAACCCATCTTGAGGGAGTAGGGAGTAAAAAACCGCCGGTGTGAGCTTGGCGGTTTTTGTTTTCCTGTCGATATCCATGCGTAAAAAAACCGGCGCTGAGCACCGGTTTTTTGCTTCATCAAACCAAGCTTAGAAAGCGTGGGTGATGTAAGCGCCGAAGGCTTTAACGGTATCGTCATCACCAACGTTAACCAGAGCGCTGTCGCGCTTGATCTGGCCGTATTGGCCGCTAACTACGGTACGCTTGGACAGTGCGTAGTCGGTGCCAACAACGATCTGTTCGTAGCCGGAGTTGCTCAGCTTCTTACCGTCAGCCTTGATGTCGAGGCCTTGGGCATAGGTGAACTTAGGCGTGAAGTTGCCGATGGAGTAAGCAGCGGTCAGTGCAAATTCTTGGGACTTGAAGCTGGAAGCATCGCCCAGAGCGGTGGTAGTTGCCTTGTTGAATTCCAGGATGTCAGCAAAGGTCTGGTCCATTGCGCCCTTGTTGTGGCGATAGCCGGCAGCCAGGAACAGGTTGTTGGCTTCGTAGCCAACTTCCAGTTGGTGCTGCTTGCCTGCTTCAGCCTTTTCGCCTGCAACGGTGTTCAGGCCGGTGCGGTAGGTGTAAGCATACTTGGCGAACATTGGGCCATACTCGTAACCCAGACCCAGGTTGTAGGTTTCGCGGTCTTTGGAAGCAACTTCTTTAACATCTGGCTGGTCAGCATCGTTGATAAAGAGTTCGTTACGGGTGTCACGGTCTTCTTCGGTGCCGTACAGGAAGGCAGCCTTGAAGCCTGCATATTCTGGGGAGTCGATACGAACGGCGTTTTTCACACGGGTGTTGCCGCGGGTGTAGATGCCCAGGCCCAGTGCATCGTCGTTATATTCGTATGGGTCAACGGTGCCCATGTCGGAGTCGCCGAAGTTGGACAGGTTACCCAGACGGATGGTACCGAAGTCGGAAGTCAGACCGATAAAGGACTGGCGCGAAGCCCAGTTGCCGCTGTTGCTGCTGTCGTCGGTGGAAACAGCGGTTTCAACCTGCCAGATAGCCTTCAGGCCGTTACCCAGATCTTCATTGCCCTTGAAACCGATGCGCGAGCCAACGTCTTCGATCTTGGTTTCTTTGGTCTTACCTGCATCAACGGATTCAACACCACCTTTGATGATACCGTAAACGGTTACATCAGCCATAGCAGCAGCTGGCAGTGCGGAAACCAGAGCAGCGATCAGTACTTTTTTCATGTTTAAACTTCCTTGTGCGTAGAAGAAATTTGCGAGCAAATGCTAACGTCCATGCAGGGTGGTGCGCAACATTTAGAATGCAAACTGTTGCTTTTTTGTAACACTTTGCAAGCGCTGGCTTGCTCTTGATGTGGGTGTGTTTGACTTGGTTTTAGGGTAAGTTGTTGATTTGATTATTAAAAAATACTGATATTATGGCGTAGCTATTCGTTTGCCTGTTTATGCTGTTTTTGTGGTTATTTTGGCTTTGTTTGCCTTTATGTTTTCTTTTTGTGGCGCTTTATGCCGGACTTTTGTCTTTTTTGAGAGCCTTGGTGGAATGGGGCGGGCATAAAAAAAGCCCATCCGCAGAGGATGGGCGCAATACCTAATCTCGAAACAACAGAAAGACTCATGAGCAAGCATATCTGTCGAAGACCATTCTAGTTGCGAGTGAAGGCTATGTAAATAAAATAATTCCCGGCTTTGCCTTGCCTTGATCGGAATCAGTCGCTGTCTGTATTTTTTGGGTCGGGCGCAGGATGGGGGAAGCGAAGCGCAACCCATGGCGGGGTGGGGGTGCTGGATGGTGGTTACGCGGGATGGGTTACGGCCTTCGGCCTGCACCCATCCTGCGGTTGTTTTACGCCTGCAGCGCCTGTTCGATGTCGGCCAGAATGTCGTCGCAGTGCTCGATGCCTATGGACAGGCGCACCATTTCCGGACGTACGCCGGCCTTGAGCTGCTCTTCGGGCGAGAGCTGACGGTGGGTGGTGCTGGCCGGGTGGCAGGCCAGACTCTTGGCGTCGCCGATATTGACGAGACGGGTGATCAGTTGCAGCGCGTCGATAAAGCGTGCGCCGGCTTCGATGCCGCCCTTGACCCCGAACGACAAAATCCCCGAGGCGCGGCCGCCCATATAACGATCGACCAGAGGCTTGGACGGGTTGCCTTTCAGTGCCGCGTACTCGACCCACTCGACCTTGGGATGGCTGGCCAGATGCTGCGCCACCTTCAGCGTGTTGTCGCAGATGCGGTCCATGCGTAGTGCCAGTGTTTCGATGCCGAGCAGGATTTCGCGCGCGTTGAACGGCGAGATGGCCGCGCCCATATTACGAAGCGGCACTACGCGGGCGCGGGCGATATAGGCGGCAGCACCCAGCGCCTCGACATAGTTGACGCCGTGGTAGCTGACGTCGGGGGTGTTCAGGCGCACAAAGCGCTGGGCGTGTGCGCCCCACGGGAACTTGCCGGAGTCGACGATGATGCCGCCTATGCTGGTGCCGTGACCGCCGAGGTATTTGGTGAGCGAGTGCACTACGATGTCGGCGCCGTGCTCGAACGGGCGGCACAGATAAGGAGAGGGCACGGTGTTGTCGACGATCAGCGGCAGGCCGTGCTTATGTGCTTCCTCGGCAAAGGCGGCGAAGTCGACCACATTGCCCAACGGGTTGCCGATCGATTCGCAGAATACCGCCTTGGTGCGCGCGTCCACATACTGGGCGATGGAGGCCGGGTCGCGGTGATCGACGAAATGCACCTTGATGCCCAGTTGCGGGAAGGTGTGGGCGAACAGATTGTAGGTGCCGCCATACAGCGTGCTGGTGGCAATGATATTGTCGCCGGCTTCGGCAATGGTCTGGATCGCGTAGCTGATCGCCGCCATGCCGGAGGCCACCGCCAGTGCGCCGATGCCGCCTTCCAGCGCGGCCACGCGCTGCTCCAGCACGTCGGTGGTCGGGTTCATGATGCGGGTGTAGATATTGCCCGACACTTTAAGGTCGAACAGGTCGGCTGCGTGCTGGGTGCTGTCAAAGGCGTAGCTGGCCGTCTGGTAGAGCGGCACGGCTACCGCATGGGTGGTTGGCTCCGGGCTGTAGCCGGCGTGGACGGCGAGGGTTTCTATCTTCATGGTTTCTCCTTGGGGAGGGTTAATGGCGGGCGATGGCGTTTAGCAGCCACAGGCTGAGGCCGGCGGCGGCCAGATGCAGCCAGGCCAGGCGGCGAAAGTGGCGGGCGGCGTGAGCGGGCGCGCGGTGGCTGATGATGAAATGGCGCCCGTCGCTGGGTGCTGTCAGATGGTGGGTGAGCGGCGCGGCGGCCAGCTCGGCATGTTCGCGGCTGACTTCGGCATGAATGGCGCGCCGTGCCGCTTCCCATTCTTCCATATCGATCTGGCCATCGCGGTTACGGTCAAAGCGTGCCAGCAGCTGTGCCTGATCCTGCTTGAGGTGTTCCAGTTCAAGTTTCACGTCTTCGCGTTGTTGCGCCTCACTCTGCGTGCCGCCGATAGCGGACAGCGTGCCCAATACATAGAGCGGGTCGTGTTCGGCTATCCATTCTTCGGTGATGCGCCAGCCATCATCCAGCGTGATGCGGCGGTGGGCGCTCTGGATGGTGGCGCCTTCGGGGTGGATGATGACTTCGCCGCCGCTTGTGTCGCGCAAACGCCAGCTGGCTTCGCTTTGTGCTGATTCGCTGCTTTTACCCAGTACGCTTTGTCCTTGCCACTGCTTATGCCAGCGGTACCAGACGCAGGGGCGGCCGGATAGCGGAGAAAACAGCGGTGCCTGTTCGTGATTCAGGGCATAGCCATAAAGTTCGGTGTAACCGAGGGCCGCGCTGCGGGCGCGGGCGGTGGGGGTGTCGGCGATGGCGCGGTAGCGGCGGTAGTTGATGTGCCATAAGGCCAGGGCGTAGACAAGAACAAGCGCGGATGCGGGCAGAAAAAGTGGCAAAAAGCGCAGCTGCCAGACACACCACAGCAAGGCCGGGTAAGCCAGCAGCGCGCTCAGACGCTGCGAGGCGCCGGGCTTTGCGCCGGGTAACAGTTCAGCGGTTAAATAGTGCGGCAATGTCCACATCGGCCTTGTCCTGGCTGCTGAAACGCAAGGGGCTGGCCTTGGCAAAGCCCATGGTCTGGGCGATCAGCACATCGGGGAATTGCTCGATGCGGATATTGTTGATATTGACCGCTTCGTTGTAGAGTTCGCGCCGGTCGGCGATGGCGTTTTCCAGTGTGCTGATGCGCTCGCTTAGCAGGGTAAATTGCTGGTCGGCCTTGAGTTCGGGGTAGGCTTCGGCCACGGCGTAGATCTGGCCGAGAAGGCCGCGCAGGCTGCCTTCCAGCTCGCCGATGCGGGCGATGTCGCCGCCGCGGGTCGCCGTACGGATGGCGGCGCGCGCTTCCATGACGCGGGTCAGCGTCGCCTGCTCGAACTGGGCGTATTGCTGGCACACCGCCACCAGCTTGGGCAGTTCGTCGTGGCGCTGCTTGAGCAAGACATCGATATTGGCCCAGCTGCGGCTGACTTCATGCTTGATGCGCACCAGTGCGTTATACAGGCTGACGGCGTACAGCAGCAGGGCGGCGAACACCGCCAGCAAAATCCAGAGATACATGATCGCGCTCCTTGAACCAATCATGCCATGATGATATCCGGCACGGGGCGCGTCAATAAAACAAGGGTAATAGAGCGATGCTGAGCTTGAATATTGTGGGTGCGGGACGGCTGGGCAAGGTGCTGGGGCGACTGGCGCAGGACTCGGGGCGCTACCGGGTGGCGGCGGTGTTGTGTCGTGAGCGCTCGCATGCGCGGGAGGCCGCCGCTTTTGTCGGTGCGGCGCAGGCGCTGGATGCGCTGGCGGATCTGCCTCCAGCCGATTTGACCCTGATAGCCGTGCCGGATGGCGCCATTGCCTCCGTTGCCCAGGCGCTGGCTGATGCGAAAGTCGTGTGCCCGGGGACTGTGGTTTTTCACGCCAGCGGTGCGTGTTCCTCGGCCTTGCTGGCCCCTTTGGCGCAGCAGGGTGCGCAGGTGGCCAGCCTGCATCCGGCATTTTCTTTTGCCGAGCCTGAGCGCGCGCGGCAAACCTTTGCCGGCAGCTTGTGCGCGCTGGAAGGCGAGGCGGTAGCGTGCGAGCGACTTGCGCAACTGGTGGCGGCCATTGGTGGCGAGGCATTTTATCTGGAGGGCGAGGGCAAGGTCGCCTATCACGCGGCCTTGAGTATCGCTTCCAATTATCTGGTGACGCTGGTGGCACTGGCCGAAGGCGTAGCGGCCAATGCTGGTATCGAGCACGCGGTTGCGCGGCGCCTGTTGGGCGGCCTGATGCGCCAGTCGCTGGACAACGCGCTGGCGCTGGGGACGGAAGCGGCCCTGACCGGCCCTATTGTGCGCGGTGATGTCGCGACCGTGGCATCGCATCTGACGGTGCTGGATAAGGGGCAGGGTGCCTTGTATCGCGCGCTGGGCCAAGTCACGGTAGAGCTTGCCGGGGACAGGCTGGATGCGGGGCAGAAGCAGGTCTTGCGCAAGGAGCTGGAATAATTGACAGGGAGTGGTGAGTAGGAAATGGAGAGTTACTGCGTCTACTCCCCACACCCTACTCCCCGATTTTTTATTCCCTGATCCCGAATACCTGCCTCAGGTAGGCGAGGACGGTCGCATCGGCGGGCATGGTTTTGCCCGGGCTATCGGACAGCTTGGCGACTGGCTGGCCATTGCAGCTGACCAGCTTGAGGACGATCTGCAAGGGGGTGAGTCCCATATCGTTGCTGAAATTGGTGCCGATGCCGAAGCTTATCTGGATGCGTTCGCTGAAATGCTGGTGCAGCGCCAGCGCCTTGTCCACGTCGAGCGCATCGCTAAAGACCAGCATCTTGCTGTGCGGCGGGATGCGTAGCGCCTGATAGTGGGCAATGGCCTTCTCGCCCCAGAGATAAGGGTCGCCGCTGTCGTGGCGCAGTCCGTCAAACAGCTTGGCAAAATAAAGGTCGAAGTCGGCGAGAAAGGCATCCATGCCCACCACGTCGGTCAACGCTATACCCAGATCGCCGCGGTATTCCTGCACCCATGCTTCCAGTGCCGCCTTTTGAAAGTCGCGCAAGCGTACGCCCAGCGCCTGAAAAGCCTGGAAAAACTCGTGTGCCATGGTACCGATCGGGGTGATGCCCAGCTGCCACGCCAGATAGACATTGCTGGTGCCGCGAAAAATATCGGGGACTTCCCTTTGCAAGCTGGCGACGACATGGGCGTGCCAGTCGCGCGAGAAGCGGCGGCGGGTGCCAAAGTCCGACAAAAGCAGTGGGCCATGGCTGGCCGGGCGCGCGCTCTGGCTGAAGGCTTGCAGACGGGCGATTTTCTCTTGCAGCCTGCGCTGGCCTTCTGCGCGTATGGCGCTATTGTCTTGCGGCTGGAAATAGAGTTCGTTGACGATGGCGAGCACGAAAATCTCGAAAAACATCGCCTGTATCATCGGGCCCTTGATGCTGATAAGCAGTTCCTCCCCCTGTTCTGTCACGCGGATAAAGCGCCGCTGCAGATGGAACAACTCCAGATAGTCGACAAAGTCGCTCTTGATAAAGCGCAGGCTGCGCAAATAGCCTAGTTCGTCCTGAGTGAAGTGCAGCGCGCACAGGGCATCCAGTTGCGCTTCGAGTGCGTTTTTCAGCGAGGAGAGCGGCCGCTGCGGCGTGTTGCGGCATTTAAAGGCGTATTCGCCATGCGCGGCCGGGAACTGGTGCAGCACCACCTGCAGCATGGTGAACTTGTACAGGTCGGTGTCGAGCAAGGAGGTGATGATGGGGGGCATGGCCGGCATAGGGCTGCGGTGTCCGCTTGATAAGGATGGGCTTAAGCGGCCGCGCCGTATGCCGGCGCGGCGCTGTTTTTATGCGTGAACGATAAAGATGGCCGGACGCTTGTGAAAGTCGGGCGCGTCCTTGGGCCAGTCGGCAACAGGCAGACTGACGATGGTCTGGCTAGGCAGGGTCAAATCGGCCGCCACACACAGGCGGGTGGACGGGGCGAGAGTTTTTCTCAGTTCGGCCAGCATGGTGTTGTTGCGGTACGGCGTTTCGATAAAGACCTGCGTCTCCTTGTTCTGGCGCGAGCGCGCTTCCAGCGCCTGAATGGCGTGGGTGCGTTCGCTGCCGTCAACCGGCAGGTAGCCGTGAAAGGCGAAGCACTGGCCGTTGGCGCCGGAGGCCATCAGTGCCAGCAAGATGGACGATGGCCCTATCATGGGCTCCACCCGCACGCCTTTGGCGTGGGCCAGTGCCACCAGTTGCGCACCGGGGTCGGCAACGGCTGGGCAGCCGGCTTCGGATACCAGGCCCACATCCTGCCCGTCCAGCAAGGGCTGCAATAGCGTCGCGACATCGGCCTCTGGCGTGTGCTCGTTCAGCGTGTTGAGCGTCAGCTCGCGTATCGGCGTGGTCACGCCCAGCGCCTTGAGGTGCTTGCGCGCGGTTTTTTCCGCCTCGACCACAAAGGTGGTGATATGGATGACGCGCAGGCGTTCGTGCTCGGGCAGCCACGGTGTGTTTTCATCGCCCAGCGGCGTCGGGATCAGGTAAAGGGTGCCGGTCATCAGAGTATGTCTATGCCTTCGTTGATTAGCATGCTGATCAGGGCGAACAGGGGAACGCCGATCAGGGAATTGGGGTCGTCGGATTCGACGCTTTGCAACAGCGCGCCGCCCAGCCCCTCGCTTTTGGCTGCGCCAGCGCAGTGCAGCGCATCCGGTTCGCGGCTGAGGTAGGTGCGGATCTGGCTTTCGCTTAATTGGCGCAAGGTGACGCGGGTCAGGCCGACGTTTTCCTGCAGACGGCCGCTTTTGCTGTTATAAAGCGCCAGCGCCGAGTGGAAGACGACGGTGCGCCCGCTCATCCATTGCAGCATGGCGACGCCGTTTTCAAAGCTGCCGGGCTTGCCTATCTGCTGGCCATCAAGCAGGGCAACCTGGTCGCCGCCTATGATCAGCGCGTCGGTATAGGCGTCGGCCAGCGACATGGCCTTGATGCGTGCCAGGCGCACCGCCGTTTCCAGTGCGCTTTCGCCGGCGAGCGGCGTTTCGTCGCAAACGGGTGCTGCGCAATGGATAGGCAGGCCCAGACGTTCGACGATTTCGCGCCGGTAGCGCGAGGTGGAGGCAAGTACGATGGCTTTTTGCATGTTGAGGCTTGATTGCTTTGACAAATCCGTGGCGGCAATTATATCATCTCGCGTTTATGTCTAACCCGATTTTGATCGATCCGCTCGCGTTTGGCCGTGATGGCCAAAGTCGCAATGGTCGCCGCACCATCGCCGACCTGGATGAACGTGTACTGGAAAACCTCGCTGACAACAGCGGGGCGGTTCAGTTTACGGCTGAAGGCTTTATGGATGGCTCGCGCCGCCCGTCTCTCCGGCTCAAGGTGACAGGGACAGTTAATGTCATCTGTCAGCGTTGTCTGGAGCCTATGGAATATCCCATAGAGAGTGAAGCCGTACTGACGTTCTTCCGGGACGAAGAGAAACTGGCTGCCGCTGTCGAGGACAACGAAGAACTCGATGCCGTTATGGCCGAGGAAGAGTTGGACGTGATCGCGCTGGTCGAAGACGAGATCATCATGGGCTTGTCCTTGTCACCCAAGCACGATCAGTGCGGTGACGAGTTGCTTGAGCACGGCAAAGCCGGAAAGCCGAATCCGTTCGCGGTGCTGGCTGCGCTCAAGAAACCCAAGTCCGAATAAAGTTTGAATTTTTTAGGAGTCAATCATGGCCGTTCAGCAGAACAAAAAATCCCCATCCAAGCGTGGCATGCACCGCGCCCACGATTTCCTGACCGCTCCTTCGCTGGCTGTTGAAGCGACGACCGGTGAGCGTCATCTGCGTCACCACATCAGCCCTAACGGTTTCTACCGCGGTCGCCAGGTTGTGAAGGCCAAGAGCGAGTAATCGTTCACCTTGACTTCCTGTTCCATACAACAGGTAGTTGACTACCGAAGACGCTGATGAGTATCACCGTAGCGGTGGATGCCATGGGTGGTGACGTTGGACTCAAGGTCACCATTCCCGCATCCATCCAATTTCTGCACGACCATCCCGACAATAAATTGATTCTTGTGGGTGACAGCACGGCCATCGAAGCCGAGCTGCATTCGTGCGAGCCGCGTTTGCGTTCGCGCATCGAGATCCAGCATGCGACCCAGGTCGTAGACATGGACGAAGCGCCCCAGCTTGCACTCAAGAACAAAAAAGATTCGTCGATGCGGGTGGCTATTAATCTGGTCAAGGAAGGCCGCGCCCAGGCGTGTGTTTCCGCCGGGAATACCGGTGCCTTGATGGCAACCGCCAGATTTGTCCTGAAAACCATTCCGGGTATCGACCGTCCCGCCATTGCCAAGCTGATGCCTACCGTTCGCGGCACCACTTGCGTACTGGATCTGGGCGCCAACGTCGATTGCACGCCGGAACAACTGCTGCAATTTGGCATTATGGGGGCCGAACTGGTCGCCAGCGTGTCGCATCAAGCGCGCCCGACGGTGGGCTTGCTGAATATCGGCTCCGAAGAGATCAAGGGCACCGGCAATATCAAGCTGGCCGCCGAACTGTTCCGGGCGTCCGAACTGAATTTTTACGGTAATGTCGAAGGCGACGATATCTACAAGGGTACGGTAGATGTGGTTGTATGCGACGGCTTTACCGGCAATGTCGCGCTCAAGACTTCCGAAGGTCTGGCGCACATGATTTCCGTTTTCCTGCGTGAAGAGTTCACCCGCACCTGGTGGACGCGCCTGTGTGCGCTGGCCGCAATGCCTGTGCTGAAACACTTCAAGTCGCGCGTCGATACCCGTCGTTATAACGGTGCCAGCATGCTGGGCTTGAGGGGCATTGTGGTGAAGAGCCACGGTGGAACCGACGCGATAGGATTCCGTTTTGCGCTGGAGCAGGCTTGCGAGGAAGTCGACTCCGACGTGATAGGCCACATTACCGACCAGGTCGCGCTGCACCAAGAGAACAGACAGCGCGCCGAGGCCCAAGCGAATCAGGTTCCTGCATAATATGATTTATTCCCGCATTCTTGGCACCGGCAGCTATCTGCCACCTACGGTGCTAAGCAATGCGACGCTGGCCGAACGGGTGGAGACCTCCGATGAATGGATTGTCTCCCGTACCGGTATCCGTGAGCGTCGTATTGCTGACCCCGATCAGAAAACCAGCGATCTTGCCCTGCATGCCGCCGAAGCGGCGATAGCCAGTGCCGGCATAGACCGCAACGAGATCGATCTGATTATTGTTGCCACCACCACGCCGGATATGGTGTTTCCCAGCGTAGCCTGCCTGTTGCAGGAAAAGCTGGGCATTCATGGCGGCCCGGCTTTTGATGTGCAGGCGGTATGTGCCGGCTTTATGTACGGGCTGGTGACCGCCGATGCCTATATCAAGGCGGGTCTGGCGACCAAGGCGCTGGTGATCGGCGCCGAAGTACTGACGCGCATCCTGGATTGGGAAGACCGCCGTACCTGTGTGCTGTTTGGCGATGGTGCCGGCGCCGTGATACTGGGCGCATCCGATACGCCGGGCATCCGTCACGCCAAGCTGGCTGCCGACGGGCGCTACAAGGACATCCTGAATACGCCGGCGCAGATTTCCGGCGGCAAGATCCAGGGTATGCCTTATCTGTTTATGGATGGTCCGGCGGTATTCAAGTTTGCCGTCAAGGCGCTGGCCGATATCGCCAACAAGACGCTGTCCGAAGCGGGCGTGGCGCAGAGCGAAGTGGACTGGCTGGTGCCGCATCAGGCCAATTTGCGCATTATCGAGTCGACTGCCAAGCATCTGAAACTGCCGATGGAGCGGGTGATTGTTACCCTGCCCGATCAGGGTAATACCTCGGCGGCATCGATTCCGCTTGCGCTGGACACCGCCGTACGCGATGGCCGTATCCAGCGCGGTCAGACTGTTTTGCTGGAAGGCATAGGCGGCGGTTTTGCCTGGGGTGCCGTATTGCTGACGTACTGAGCCTGCCGGCCATGCCGGTGGACATTGCGCGCTAGGCGCGACATCTTCAAGGGGCTGTATTTATGGCTTTTGCTTTCGTTTTTCCCGGTCAGGGCTCGCAGAGCCTCAATATGATGGCCGGCTTCGAAGGTCTGCCTGTTGTCCGGCATACTTTTGCTGAAGCATCCGATGCTTTGTCGCTGGATTTGTGGGCCATGCTGAACGCCGATTCAGCCGACGCCATCAACGCAACCGTCAATACCCAGCCTATCATGCTGGCCGCAGGCTACGCGACATATCTCGCGTGGCAGGAACTGGGCGGTGTCCAGCCTGCGGCATTGGCCGGCCATAGCCTGGGCGAGTACACCGCCCTGGTGGCGGCGGGTGCCTTGCCGTTTGCCGAAGCCATCAAGCTTGTGCGCCTGCGCGCCGAAGCGATGCAGGCGGCGGTGCCGGCCGGAGTGGGGGCGATGGCCGCCATTCTGGGGCTGGCGGACGCCGACATCGTGGCGGCTTGCGCCGAAGCGGCGCAGGGCGAGGTTGTCGAACCGGTGAACTTCAATTCGCCAGGGCAGGTGGTGATTGCCGGGAACAAGGCCGCCGTCGAGCGTGCCATGGGGCTGTGCAAGGACAAGGGTGCCAAGCGCGCCTTGCCGCTGCCGGTCTCCGTGCCTTCGCATTGCGCGCTGATGCGCCCTGCTGCCGACCAACTGGCGGTGGCGCTCAAGAACGTACATATCAATGCGCCGGCCATTCCGGTACTGCATAACGCCGATGTGGCCAGCTATCAGGATGCGGATCAGATTCGTGATGCGCTGACGCGCCAGCTGTATAGCCCGGTGCGCTGGACCGAAACGGTGCAGAAGCTGGTGGCCGATGGCCTGCCGCTGATGGCCGAGTGCGGCCCGGGCAAGGTGCTGGCCGGTTTGGGTAAACGCATAGACAGCAGCGTGCGCTGTCTGGCGCTGGTGGATGCTGCAGCGCTGGAAGCCGCGCGCAGCGAACTGCTCTGATATTGCAGGGAAGGGGACGCTATGAGCTTGAAGGGTAAAGTAGCACTGGTCACCGGCGCATCGCGCGGCATCGGCGCCGCCATTGCCGACTCGCTGGCGCGCGAAGGCGCGATCGTGATCGGAACGGCGACATCGGAAGCCGGTGCCGTGGCGATTTCGGCACGGCTGGCCGAGTTTGGCGGTCTGGGCATGGAGCTGAATGTCACCGCAGACGACGCGATCGAGAATCTGGTGGCTGTGATTGAAAAACAACACGGTGCCATCGCCATTCTGGTCAACAATGCCGGCATCACCCGTGACGGCCTGCTGATGCGGATGAAGGACAGCGACTGGGACGACATCATGGATACCAACCTCAAGTCGGTATTCAAGGCTTCCAAAGCCGTGCTGCGCGCCATGATGAAGGCGCGCTTTGGCCGGGTGATCAATATCGCCTCGGTCGTTGGCGTGATGGGGAATGCGGGTCAGGCTAACTATGCAGCGGCAAAGGCGGGTATCATCGGCTTTACCAAGTCGATGGCGCGCGAAGTGGGCAGCCGCGGCATCACGGTGAATTGCGTGGCGCCGGGCTTTATCGATACCGATATGACCCGTGCGCTACCCGAGGCACAACGTGAGGCGCTGGTTGGCCAGATCGCGCTGGGGCGCTTGGGCGATGCACAAGATATTGCCGATGCCGTGGTGTTTCTGGCGTCGGACAAGGCGGCTTATATCACGGGCCAGACCTTGCATGTAAATGGCGGGATGTTGATGCCCTGAATGAATTTATGATGAATCATAAATTTTTAGTTGGGCTACTCTAATTTTTTTTTGTAGAATACTCGGGTTCAGCTTGTCCCGAAACAGAAAGGCGAAGGGTTACAAATGGAAAATATCGAAGCGCGCGTCAAGAAAATCGTCGCTGAGCAACTGGGTGTGAACGAAGCCGAAGTGAAGATCGAATCTTCCTTCGTTGACGATCTGGGTGCAGACTCCCTTGACACCGTGGAACTGGTGATGGCTCTCGAAGAAGAGTTCGAGTGCGAAATTCCGGATGAAGATGCCGAGAAGATCACCACCGTGCAGCAGGCTGTTGACTACGTCACTGCCCACCTGAACAAGTAATCCCTTCACGGGATTGTCCAAGACCTCTGCCGGTGTGGCCATGGCTCACCACGCAGGGGTCTTTCAGTTTTTACTGCCCAAACGTGTGTTTGACTGTCCTGCATCAAGCAAGGCAGTGGCAGGATCACGCAAGACAGCTTTTTTCTCTTTTAATGGAGAGTCCCTGTGTCAAAACGCAGAGTCGTAATCACCGGCCTCGGTCAGGTGTCCCCGGTCGGTAACGATGTGGCTAGTGCATGGGCCACGCTGCTGGCTGGCAAGAGCGGCATTGGTCGTATTACCCGTTTCGATGCCAGTGATCTGGCGTGCCAGATCGCCGGTGAAGTCAAAGACTTCGATATCACCCAATATATTCCTGCCAAGGATGCGCGCCGCATGGATGCTTTCATCCATTACGGCATCGCTGCTGCCTTGCAGGCCATTACCGATTCCGGTCTGGACGCGTACGAGCGTCTGGACAAGACCCGCGTCGGCGTCAATATCGGTTCCGGTATCGGCGGCTTGCCGCTGATCGAGGACACCGGTGTCGCCTTGATCGAAGGTGGTCCGCGCAAAATCGGCCCGTTCTTTATCCCTGGCTCGCTGATCAATATGATTGCCGGCCATGTGTCCATCCTCAAGGGCTATCAGGGCCCGAGCTATGGCATTGTGTCGGCGTGCACTACCGGTGCGCATTGCATCGGTGATGCTGCGCGCGTGATCCAGTACGGCGACGCGGATGTGATGGTGGCTGGTGGCGCCGAGTGTGCGATTGCCCGTCTGGGTATCGGCGGTTTTGCCGCCATGAAGGCGCTGTCCACCCGCAACGATGATCCGGCTGCTTCGTCCCGCCCTTGGGACAAGGGTCGCGACGGCTTTGTGATGGGTGAAGGCGCCGGCGTGCTGGTGCTGGAAGAGTATGAGCACGCGCTGGCGCGCGGGGCGACCATCTATGCTGAGCTTGCCGGTTTCGGCATGAGCTCGGACGCCTACCATATCACGGCACCGAATGCGGAAGGCCCGGCTCGCGGCGTGAAAAACGCGCTCAAGGATGCCGGCGTCAACGCCGATGAGGTGGATTACGTCAATGCGCACGGCACCTCGACGCCGCTGGGCGACGCCAACGAAACCGCTGCGCTCAAGCTTGCCTTCGGCGACCATGCCCATAAGCTGGTGGTGAACTCGACCAAGTCCATGACCGGCCACCTCTTGGGTGGCGCGGGCGGGGTGGAGGCGATCTACTCCATTCTGGCGCTGCATCATCAGGTTTCGCCGCCGACTATCAACCTGCAGGAGCAGGACTTCGAAGCCGGTTGCGACCTCGACTATGTGGCCAATACTGCGCGCGATATGAAGATCGATGTGGCCATCTCCAACTCCTTCGGTTTTGGTGGTACCAACGGTACGCTGGTATTCCGCAAGATCTGACCGGACTGTCCGGCCTTGACGGAAAAAACCGCTGCGATACACTCGCGGCGGTTTTCTTTTTTTCAGCCTGCGCCACCTTGCGGACGATACATGTTTAGCCGATTACTCGATTCAGTCCCTGATCTTCTGGCGCTCTATGCCGCCGACCGGGCCACTTTCCCCTATCTGTTGCAGTCTTCCGGCGACACGGGCTGGGACATCCTGTTTGCCCTGCCACAAGAGACCCGTATCTATCAGGGTGGGGAGGGGGCGGCTTTTGTGGCCGATCTGCGCGCCTTGCCGGTGGATACGTCCTTGCCGGCGCAGCACCTGCCCTTTAGTGGCGGCTGGTTTGTTTATCTGGGCTATGACTTATTGTCCGAATTCGAGCCTTCGGTTGCACCGGCGCTGGCCGACAGCTTCCCGCTGGCGGCATTGGCGCGCATTCCGGCGGCGGTTTTGGTCGAGCGTAGCAGCGGCCAGGCGACGCTGATGGCGGAAAGTGCCGAGCTGCTGGAAGATTTGCAGGCGCGGGTGCAGTCATGCCCGGCTTTTGCCGCAAAGCCTGTACAGCTGGCTGCGCTGGAGGAAGATCCCCCGCACTGGTATACCGATGCCGTATTGCGCCTGAAGGACTACATCGTCGAAGGCGATGTGTTCCAGGTGAATATTTCGCGCGGCTGGCGTGCCGAGCTGGCCGCGGGATTGCGCGCCGCCGATCTGTATGCCGCCTTGCGCCTGGCCAATCCGGCGCCTTTTTCGGCGCTGGCTGATCTGGGGAACGCACAGATTGTCAGCTCCTCGCCCGAGCGTCTGGTGCGGGTGCGCGATGGCTGGGCCGATACGCGGCCGATTGCCGGCACCCATCCGCGCTCCAGGGATGCGGCCGAGGATGCGGCGCTTAAACAGCGTCTGGCTGACAGCAGCAAGGAGCGCGCCGAGCATGTGATGCTGATCGATCTGGAGCGCAATGATCTGGGGCGGATTTCACAGCCGGGTACGGTCGAAGTGAACGAGCTGATGGCGATCGCCAGCTACGCCTATGTGCATCATATCGAATCCAATGTACGCGGGCGCATCCGTCCCGATGTCACCACGGTGGAGGTGCTGCGTGCGCTGTTCCCCGGTGGCACCATTACCGGTTGCCCCAAGGTGCGCACCATGCAGATTATCCGCGAGCTGGAGAACAGTGCGCGCCGTGCCTACACCGGCAGTCTGGGTTATCTGAACCACGACGGTACGCTGGATCTGAATATCCTGATCCGCACCTTTATGCAGCAAGAGCAGCAGCTGCGCTTCCGGGCCGGCGGCGGCATCGTGGCCGACTCCGACCCCGAGCGCGAATTGCAGGAAACGCGGCACAAGGCGCGCGGCCTTTTGCGGGCGCTTGGCGTGGAGCAAGCCTGATGGTGCTGGTCAATGGCGAGCTCGCCGATACCCTGAGCGTGCATGACCGTGCACTGGCTTACGGTGACGGCGTCTATCGCACGCTGGAGCTGATCGACGGGCAGCCGCGGCTATGGCCGTGGCAGTGGGCGCGCTTGCAGGCGGACTGTGCTGCGCTGGCCTTGCCCTGCCCGGACGAGACGGAGCTGCTGGCCGAGCTTGCGCGCGCCGCCGCCGGTCTGGTGCGCGCGGTGGCCAAGGTCACCATCAGCCGCGGTCAGGGGATGCGCGGCTACGCCATCCCTGTGACTGCTACGGGTAGCCGGGTGGTGGCGGTGAGTGCATGGAGCGGCTACCCGCCCGCCTGTGCCCGGGAGGGGATTGCTGTGCGCTGGTGCGATATGCGTCTGGCCATCCAGCCGCGCTTAGCCGGCATCAAGCATTTGAACCGGCTGGAAAACGTTCTGGCGCGCTCGGAGTGGCAAGACCCGGCGCTGCGCGAGGGGCTGATGCTGGATAGCGAAGGCTATGTGGTGGAAGGCACCATGAGCAATCTTTTTGTGCTGCGTGGCGGCGAGGTACTGACCCCGGCGCTGGATCGTTGCGGCGTGAGCGGTGCGCTGCGTGCCTGGCTGCTGGATAGCTTGCCTGCATTGGGTTACCTGCCAAAAGTGGTGCGCCTGTTGCCGCAGGATGTGCTGATGGCGGACGAGGTTTTCCTGTGCAATAGCCTGATCGGCATCTGGCCGCTGGCAAGGCTGAATGAGCGCTTCTGGGACGATTTTGCCCTGGCGCAGCGCCTGCAGGCGCGCCTTGCGCGCGAGCCTTAATCCTCGGCCCCCTCAAGCTGCCAGTACTCAAA
>NZ_RJTZ01000064.1:0-19139 GCF_024343515.1 Aquitalea sp. S1-19
GGCAGCGTGGCAAGGCAGCTTGCGACGCTGTGCAAGGTGGCAAAGCGTCCGGCCAGTACCAGTTCGGTGTGCTCACGCACTTCCCTGGCCGTGTAAGTGCGCCCGCTATGCGGGTGCGTCATGGCAAAAGTCAGGGTGGCTTCGCTCACGAAATCGACGGCATAGCCTAAGTCAGAGGCTACGCGGGCGGTGGTTTCGCAGCACTGCTCGGTACGGATGCCGGCAATAATCAGCCGTGTGATGGCGTGCTGTTCCAGCCATTCGCGCAAGCCGCTGTCTGTGAGCGCATTGTGTACATGCTTGGTAAAGGTGGCGTCGGCATTGTCCGGCAGCCAGTCCATGAGGCGCACCAGACCCGAGGCAGCGGCAAACGGCCCGTCGCCGTCTTCGTGCAGGATATGCACTACGGGCACGCCTTGCGCACGGCAACCGGCAATCAGGGTCAGCAGTTGTTCGCGAAAGGCGGGCAAGGCGCACCCATCCCAATAAGGGCGATGTAAAAAAGACTGTTGAACATCAATCACGATCAGTGCGCAGCGTGGCGACATGGCAGGGCTCCTTGTTTGGGGTGTCGTGCCATGATGCCGCATGGGCAAAGACAGGCGTGATGCCGTTTATGGACAGAGAGGGGGGCAGATGCGGACAGGATGCATGGCCAGTGGCGTGTATTTACGCTACCCTTTTTGCATTAATCATGGGGGGTGGGAATGGAAAAGCATTATCCGGTTTTAAGTGAAAAAAGCATTGTGATGCGCTGGGGCGATATGGACGCCATCGGCCACCTTAACAACGCGGTGTACTTCCGCTATCTGGAGCAGATCCGTATCGACTGGCTGGAAGAGGCGGGCTTCCCGATTACGCCGGATGGCATCGGCCCGGTCATCGCGCATACCGCCTGCCATTTCAAGCGTGAAATCAGCTATCCGGCCACCTTGCACATCACCATTGAGCTTGAGCATCTGGGGCGTAGCAGCCTGAAGCTGCGGCACCGTTTCTTTTGTGGCGAGGATCGCACGACGGTGTACGCAGTCGGTGAGGTGACGCTGGTGTGGGTGGATTACCGCGCGGGCAAAAGTGTGCCGATTCCGCAGCCTCTACGCGATATGGCTGGGGCGGCAAACTCGGTTTGATGGCGGAAGGAAAGTCGCCATCTTGATTTAATAGAGAGCGGGTAGATTAAATAGCAACCATATTTTATTTCCATTTATTATATAAGAGTTTGTTAAAATTCACGCCATTCGTTTATCTGGCGGGAAAATTTCATGCGTTCCCTACGTAGCAAGCTGACTCTGTTGACGGCAGCAGCCATGCTGTTTGTCGCACTGAGTATTACCCTGATTGTCTGTTTTAACCTGATGCGTAACGCCAAGCAGGAGGCCTTGCGCGAGATGCAGCAGGTGACCCATGCCCAGGCGCAGTATGTGTCCGAGTGGCTGGGGGTACGCAAAAAAATCATCAGCAGCAGCCTTGAGCGCGCGGCAGACCCTCAGGTTAGCTACTACCTCAAACAGTTGGCTGAATCCGGTGGTTTCAGCATCATCTATGCAGGCAATGGCGCAACCGAAGATATGCAGTACTCGGTGCCTGGCCGTGCCAAGCCCAGTGCAGAGTACCGTCCGTCGCAGCGGCCATGGTTTCAGCAGTCAAAATCGCAAAACGGCATCATCGTGACCGAGCCGTATCCTGACTCCGAGCCGGAAACCAGGGGGCAGCTGGTCATCACTATCGCCGACAGTGTCAAAGGACAGCCTTTGGTTGTGGGTGGCGACATCCTGATCGAGCAGTTGGTGCAGTCCATTCTGGCAGTCGAGATGGAAGGGCAAGGCCATGTGTTCCTGATGATGAAGGATGGCAAGGTCATCGCCTATCCGAAAGACGGCACGGCACTCAAGCCGATTGCCGACGTGATCCCAGCGCTGGATGGCACGACGATATCCGCGATGGCGGCGTCCTTGCAGCCACGCGCAATGGAGATCGGCGGCAAGGACTTTCTGGTCGAGCTCAAACCGGTCGCCGGCAGCGACTGGGTACTGGGCGTCGCCATGGACCAGGCCGAGATCGATGCGCCGCTGCATCGCATGCTGCTGATGATCGTCGGCGCTGTGGTGCTGGTGTGTGCGCTGGTGTTGCTGCTGTGTTCGGCCTATCTGGGGCGTTTGTTGCAGGGCCTGTTCCGGGTGCGCGATGCGATGCGCGAGATTTCGGCGGGCGAGGGTGACCTGACGCGGCGCATCGAGGTGGCCGGCGATGACGAGGTGGCGCAGACTGCGCAGGCATTCAACCAGTTTGTGTCGCGCCTGAACGGCATGTTCCGCGAGTTGCAGGGCGAGGCCGTGGCGCTGGGGCAGGGCGTGGTGCAGGTGGGGGCAATGGTGGACAAGGTTGCCGCTGATTCGCACGCGCTGGCCGATATCTCCAGTGCCAATGCTGCTGCCATCGAGGAGGTGAGCGTCAGTATCGCGCATATTGCCGAGGCGACCCGCGAAACCGACGAGCTGGCCCGCATATCAGGACAGGCGGCCGACGCCGGTGTCGCCGGCATGCTGCATATCAGCGACAAAATGGCGCAGACCAGCCAGTCGGTTGGCGACCTGGCCCGTTTGCTGGGCTCGCTGGAGCTGCGTTCGCAGGAGATTTCCAAGATCACCGGCGTGATCAGCGATATCGCCGATCAGACCAATCTGCTGGCGCTGAATGCGGCGATCGAGGCGGCGCGGGCCGGCGAGCAGGGGCGCGGCTTCGCTGTGGTGGCGGACGAGGTACGCAAGCTGGCCGAACGTACTGTGCAGGCGACGGTGGAAATCAGCAGCATGATCCAGACCATACTCGCCGAGACCGGCCAGGCGGTCGGCAGCATGCAGCAGACCTCGCGCTCGGTGGGTGACAGCGTGGAGCTGACGCAGGGCGCACGCGAGCGCATGCAGCAGATTACCGGCACCATGAGCCAGGTGATGGAGCGCATCGGCGGCATCGCGCTGTCGACCAGCGAGCAGCACAATGCGACGACGGCGATGGCGCAAAGCACCGAATCGATCAACGGCCGTATCGTCCATTCCGATACCGACTTGCAGCAGGCGCGTGCGACGCTGCTGCAACTGGCGCAACTGGTGCAGGCGATGGAAGCCGCGTTTGCCCGCTTCAGGCTGTAAAACCAACAGGCCGTAGCCGCAAAAAAGCCCGTCAGGCTTGGTCTGACGGGCTTTTTGCATGCCGTGTGGCAGCGCTTGCTTTCAAGATTGACGGCCCTTGGCTGCGCGGATGCGTGCGCGCAGCAGGAAACGGTTGGGCGACAGCGCATCAATCACCGGCTTGGGTAGTGGCAGCGTTTCGCCGCAGGCGAGGCTGGCGATCAGCTCGCCCGCCAGCGGCGCGCTGACCATGCCGCGCGAACCATGGCCGCTGCTGATATACAGGCCATCCAGCCAAGGCATCGGTGTCGTCAGCTTGAGGCTGGCATCGCGCCCCAGATCGGCATAGGCCGCTTCAAACGCGTCCTTGTCGGCAAGCATGCCGACCAGCGGCAGGTAGTCGGGCGTGGTCGCACGCAAGGCGGCGCGCCCGCCCAAGGTGGCCGGCGAGAGCGTGTCGCCATCCAGCGCCTGATAGAGTGCCGGGCTCAGCTCGGCGAGCATGGCCAGATTGCCTGCGTGCTCGGCGGCCGAGACTTCGCTGTCGCTGCGTTCGAAATTGAAGCTGGCACCAAAGGTGTGAGCCGCATCGGCCGCTGGCGCGATATAGCCTTCGCCGCACAGCACGGTTTTCAGTTGCCGGCTCGCCTCGGTGGCAGCGGCTACCGACACCTGACCGCGTATCGGCTTGAGCGGCAGGTGTGCGCTTTGTGTAAACAGGGCGCTGGCGTTGGCGCAGGCGATGACTACCATATCCGCGCTGCAGCTCCCGCCGTCCGCCAGCGCTGCCTGCCAGCCCTTGTCCGTTCTGCCCAGGTTCTGCACCGTGGTGCCATAGCGGCAGCTCACGCCCGGAGTGGCCAGCAAGGCCGCAACCAGCCGTGGCGGCTTGATCCAGCCGCCTTCGGGAAAAAACAGCCCGTCTTGGCTAAGCGGCAAACCGGCAAGCACGCCGGCTGCAGCGGCTGAGACCGGACGCAGCAAGCTTTCGGGAAAGGCCGCTGCCAGTTGCGCCTGACGTTTGCGCGTGGCTTCATCGTGTGCCAGTTGCAGTACGCCGCAATCATCCCAGTCTGTGCTTTTTTGCTGGCAGGCATAAAGCGTGCGCAGGCTATAGCCGTAGCCGGCGAGCAATAGCCGGGTTTGCGGGGTAAGGTGGGCCGACAGTTTGAGGTAAAGCACGCCTTGCGGATTGCCCGAGGCTTCTTGTGCGGGCGCAGCATGGCGCTCCAGCACCGTCACGCTAAAGCCGCGCCGGGCGAGGCTGGCGGCGGCGCTGGCACCGGCAATGCCCGCGCCAATCACGATGGCGCGCCGGCCACTCGTCTGGGGCGGGCGGGATAGCCAGGGTGCTTGCCAGGGCAAGGCGCCGGCGGCAAGGCGTGTGCCTACGGTCATTTCCCGCTTGCTGCCAAAGCCCGGTACTTTCTTGACGGCAAAGCCGGCAGCGCTCAGGCCACGGCGCACAAAGCCGGCGCAGGTAAAGGTTGCCAGCGTGGCATCGGGTGCGGACAGGCGTGCAAGCTGCTCGAATAGCGGCAACTGCCACATGTCCGGATTTTTCGACGGGGAAAAGCCGTCGAGAAACCAGGCATCGACGCGAGTCTCCAGCTCGGGCAGGGTGTCCAGCGCATCGCCGATGAGCAGGCTCAGGCTGACACGCCCGCCATCCAGCAACAGGCGCTGGTGTCCGGTTTCCATGCCGTGATACAGCGCAAGCAGCGCGGCTGCTTCGCTGGCAAGTTCAGGCCAGGCTTGCAGTGCACGGCTAAGGTCGGCATGGCTAAGCGGGTGTTTCTCGGTGCTGACAAAATCCAGCCGTGCGCCGGCGGGTGCACAGGCCTTGAATAGCTGCCAGGCACACAGAAAGTTGAGGCCGGTGCCAAAGCCGGTTTCGCCCACGGTAAAGTGCGCCTGCTGTGGCAGTGCGGCAAAGCGCTCGGCCAGGCGGTTGCCGGCCAGAAACACATGGCGTGTTTCATGCAGCCCGCTGTCGCGCGAGAAGTAGACATCGCCATAGTCCAGCGACGAGGGCTGCCCGTCCTGCCAGGCAAGACGGGCGTGAAGTGGCGCGGCCGTCATGCCACTTGCAGCGTGGCGGCGACGCCGGCCAGCACATCGGGCGCGAGCGAAGGCAGCGCGATTTTTTGCGCTTGCGCCAGATGGGTGTAATGACGGTCCATCGAGCGCAGATAGAGCGGGTCGTAATGCAAGGTCAGCAGCTCGCCGACCAGCAGGCCGAATTCACCGCTACGGATCAGCGCCGACCAGTGTCCCAGCTGCTCCTTGGAGTGCACCGCCTTGAGAAAGCCCAGCTGTTTGATCAGGCTTTCCGGGTCGGACACATAAAAATCGTAGTCTTCCAGCAAGAAACGCACGCGCTCTGCCAGCGGCACATCCACCAGCAGGCAAGGGCTCTGGTGCATGCGCTCGAACAGCGACAAGGGCAGGGTGACCTGGCCGACTTTCTTGCTTTCCGACTCGATAAATACCGGGCGGGCAAAATCCAGCTTGCGCATGGCGGCCAGCAGTTGCGAGTCGAATGATTTCTGGCTGGGTTGCGGCGAGCCGGGAAGTTTGCCCAGTACCGAGCCTCTATGGTTGGCCAGCCCTTCCAGATCCAGCACCTGATGGCCGGCGTGTGCCAGCGCATCCAGCAGCCGGCTCTTGCCCGAGCCGGTTGGCCCGCACACCACGCGTAAGTCCAGCGTGGATGGCAGGTTTTCCAGCTGCGCCAGCACCTCATGGCGGTAGGCCTTATAGCCGCCTTGCAGCTGGTAAACCGGCCAGCCGACCTGGGCGAACACGGTCGCCATCGCGCCGGAGCGCTGTCCGCCACGCCAGCAATAAATCAGTGGCCGCCAGTTGCGCGGCTTGTCGGCGAACTGTTCTTCCAGCGCCAGCGCGATATTGCGCGACACCAAAGCCGCACCGACTTTGCGTGCTTCAAACGGCGACACCTGCTTGTACAGGGTGCCGACTTCGTGGCGCTGCGCGTCATCCAGCACCGGGCAATTGATGGCGCCAGGGATGTGGTCTTCGGCAAATTCGGACGGTGAGCGGACGTCGATCACCTCGTCAAATTGCCCCAGTTGTGCTACGGTCGCGGGCTTGAAAAGCATAGTATTTGGAAGGACTTTATCGTGTCCGTAATCAGATTGACCCAATTGTCTCACGGCGGTGGTTGCGGTTGCAAAATCGCGCCGTCAGTGCTCGAAACCATACTCGCCAGTACCCGCGAGAAGATGGTCTTCCCTAATTTGCTGGTCGGCACCGAAACGGCTGACGACGCAGCGGTATACAAACTGAACGAGTCGCAGGCGCTGGTCGCCACCACCGACTTCTTCATGCCCATTGTGGACGATGCCTTCGATTTTGGCCGGATTGCTGCAACCAACGCGATTTCCGATATCTACGCCATGGGCGCGACCCCCATCATGGCGCTGGCGATTGTCGGCATGCCGGTGAACGTGTTGCCGGTAGAAACCATACGCGACATCCTCGCTGGCGGTGAGTCGGTGTGCCACGCGGCCGGTATCCCGATTGCAGGCGGCCACTCCATCGATGCGCCCGAGCCTATTTATGGTCTGGTGGCCATGGGCATCGTGCACCCTGACCAGCTCAAGCGTAACGATGACGCCAAAGAGGGCGATGTACTGATTCTGGGCAAGGGGCTGGGGGTCGGTATTCTGGCGCAGGCGATGAAGCGCGGCGAACTGGATGAGGCCGGCTATGCGGCACTGATCGCCTCGACGACCCAGCTCAATACGGTGGGCGCCAAGCTGGCCGCCTTGCCTGAGGTGCATGCGCTGACCGACGTGACCGGTTTTGGCCTGATGGGCCACCTGCTGGAAGTCTGTCGCGGTGCCAAGCTCGCGGCCGAGGTCGAATTCGACAAGGTGCCGGTCATTACCGAGGCGCGCCCGTTTGCCGAAGCCGGCATCGGCCCCGGCGCGATTGAGCGCAATCAGGCCAGCTTTGGTCATGATGTCGACTTTGCCGAGGGCTTGGCACAGTGGAAGCGCCGGCTGCTGGTCGATCCGCAAACCAGCGGTGGCTTGCTGGCAGCGGTTGCGCCGGAACAAGCCGACGCCGTGCTGGCCATGTTCCGCGAGGCGGGCTTTGGCTACGCCTCGGTGATTGGCAAGCTGCAAGCAGGTGATGCGCGGGTCAGTGTGATTTAACGCAGCAGGGTGGGGGAGGCCTCAGGCCATAACCCGCCCGCTCAAACAGAGGACCGTACGCATTCGCGTGCGGCCCTTTGCTTTTATGGGGGCGAAGAGGGTGCCGGCATGCTGCGTGCGATCATCTTCAGATGGCCAGTTGCGCGAGCTTATAAAACGCGAAGGCGACCAGCACCGCGCCGGCTGCGCGGTTGATTCCGCTGCGTATCTGCAGGTTGATGCGATGGCGCAGCGCCGCACAGCCGAAGCTCAATACGGCCCACCATAGTGCCGACCCGATAAAGACACCGCTGACAAACACCGCCGTCCCGCCTGCGACGGCTTGTTGGCTGCCCAATGCCGCAAAGATGGCGATAAAGGTGGTCACCGTCATCGGGTTGGTTGCCGTGAGCGCCAGTACCGATGCGTAAGCGGCAGGCAGACCTGTGGTGCGGGGTGTCTTGGCCGGGTCGCTGGCGGCGGGGGCGCGCAGCATGCCCACGCCCAGCCACAGCATAAATAAAGCGCCAGCCAGCGCGAGTGGCCCCGCGATGCCGGTAAATGCATGCATCAGGGCGTTGGTGCCAAGCGCGCCTAATAGCGCATATAAGGCGTCAGCGCTGGCTGCGCCCAGCCCGCTGACCAGACCATAACGGGCACCGGACTCAAGCGCGCGCTGCATGCACAACAAACCGATCGGCCCCAGCGGTGCCGCTACCGAAAGCCCGATCAGGGCAGATTGCAGAAATAGTGTGCCGGATGACATGGGATACCTTCTTTGCGGGTGTAGATAAAGGTATTTTCACGTTTGTGGCCTGGGCTTTGAATGCAATAATTAAGGTGCATAGATTGCTTTCCTTAAAAAATAATGATTAACACGGGAATGACTTAAAAAATGGAAATAGATGGCAAGGCATGGGCGCTCTTGCAGGCGATCCAGCAGGATGCCCGCATGTCGCTGACTGAACTGGCTGCGCGTGTCGGCCTGTCCGTGCCGGCAACATCGGAGCGCATGAAACGGCTGGAAGAGGCTGGCGTGATCCGCGCTTATCGCGCGCACGTTGATCCGGTGCTTGTGGGTTACGGTGTGCAGGCCTTGATCGGCATGACCACGCCGCAGCCGGGCAAGCAAAAACTGTTGGCCAAACTGGGTGAAATGCCGGAAGTGATCGAGTGCCTGCATGTGACTGGCGAGGACTCCTACAGACTGCGCGTGGTCGCGCACGATATCGCCCACCTCGAGGCGCTGGTTGGGGCGATCAACCACTTCGGTGAAACCCGCACCTCTATCATCATGTCGACGCCGATCCCGCTGCGGCCGCTGGTACCGCCAGTACCGCCAGTACCGCCAGTACGGTGATGTGGGGGAGCTGGTGGGCATGGCCTGCGGCCATACCTACCAGCACTAGGTGCCCGGTACCGGCTGACACCGCAGGCGGGCCACTAGCCCACCTTGTGCCTTGGTGCAACGCCGAAGGGATGGGATGGTTCTTGGTTCCGTGCGAGCCGCAGACGCAGCGGGCTCAGTATGCCGTCCAGCCGCCATCCGTTGCATACAGGGCGCCAGTGAGGTTGGAGGCTTCATCGGATAGCAGGAAGCAGATCACGGCCGCCTGCTCCCACACGGTAGACATACGCTTTTTACTGTCGGCGTAGGCCAGAAGGCTGAGCGTCTTGGTGCGCCCCATATTGGGCACTTCGGTATTTTTGTTTTCCTTGCTGGCTGACATGACATACTCCATGGCCATGTCGGTCATGGCCGTTTCGGTCGCTGCCATATTCACCGAATTAATACGGATACCGTATGGTGCATAGTCGATGGCACCATTGCGGGTCAGGCCATTGCATGCGTGCTTGCTGGCGACATAGGCCGAGTTGCCAGCCAGGCCGGTGAGGCCTGCTATCGAGCAAATATTCACGATCGCTCCACCCTTGCCCTGTTTCAGCATTGGCTTCAGTTCCGCGCGCATGGACTTAAATACGCCTGTCGCATTGACATCCATCAGCGTGTCAAAATACTCGTCACCCGCATCCGCAATGGCGCTAGGAAGCAGGTTTTTTTGTTTTTGATAATCAAACACCGCATCGGGCGCCATGGCCGCCATGATTCCGGCTGAATTCAAGGCGCCATTGATTTCACCGAAAGTACGCAGGGTCAGGGCGACGGCTTTTTGCAAGTCCTCGTTACTGCGCACATCGCCTTTCACGAACTCGGCTTTCCCGCCTTCCTTGCGGATCTGGGCTACCGTTTCTTTTCCTTCTTTGTCTAGTACGTCGAAAATCACCACGTTAGCCCCTTCACGAGCCAGGCGGATGGCAGATGCCGCACCGATGCCGCGGGCACCGCCGGTAATAAAGTAGGTTCGCCCTTCATGGCGTTTGGGAATGAAATAAGCCGGATCAATCGGCTTGATGTCGACAGGTTTGTAGTTTTCAGCCAATGCAGGCGTAGCCAGCAGGGTTCCGCTCAAAAGCAGCAGGCCTAGCGATTTTTTGATGGTGTGCATGACAGTTCCTCGATGGTGATGAATCAGAAACGGGCGATCATGAGCGCGCTGGCACTAAACCAGTTTTGGTAGTCGCCGTTCAATGCATGGCGTATCGCCGTGCCAGGTATGGTATAGGCGGCGGACATGACAAAAATCAGCTTTGGGCTGGCCACGTAACGCGCGGTCAGGTTGATTTCCTTGGCAAGATCGTATGACTCGAGCTGTGACAAGGCCCGTGCGCCGCCCAGGTTGTTCAGCGTATCGGCCTTGAACAACCAGAATTGCGGGGTCAGCTCCCAGCGTGGCGAAGGGTTCAGCCTGGCCATAAAACGGTGGGCGATCACGTTGGAAGTCTGCACCACTTTGTACTGGTTGAGCCCCTGCACCCATTCGTCACCCGCGCCGCCCGCGTACAGCGGATCCCAGCGCTCGAAGGCCTTGGTGTCGGGGTTGTCGCCGGTGAATTTCGAATAGCGGTAACTGAGCGTCGGCCGCCAGGCGATGTCACGGAACTGCCAGCCGGCCTCCGCATAGCCACCCCAGGCGTCCATGTCGAAATTCTCGTTGCTCTGGTGCGCGATTTCCGCCCGCGCGTACAGGCTGGACTGGCCGGGAGCAGGCTCGTAGGCCGCCCGCAGGTCCGCCACCCGCAGGCCCTTGCGTGAATACACAGCGTCTGGCGTGAAATAGGCAGCCCTCGACTTGGGCACCTGCAGCCACATGGCGCCCAGCCGCAACTCGGGCAGCACCCGCCCTTCGTAATTGATGCCGTTGATCACGGTGCCGGTGTCGAGTTCTTCAAGCTCGTCCGGGTCCAGCCTGAAGAACTCGAGCTTGTGGCGGTCGTAGACAAACATGGCGTGGGCCAGCGGATTGGCGGCGTCGCGCGGGTTGGACTGCAATGCAGCCCGCTCGCCGCCGTTAGCCGAAGCCAGCCTGAGGATCATGCCGTTATCGACTTGAAAAGGCTTCCTGCCGTACAGCAGGCTGAACACGCGCAGGCCGCCCTGATCGGTCGTATCGCGGCCGACAAAGCCGAGGTAGGCGTCTTCCACTCCGCCATGCGCGCGCGTCTCGTCAGTGAACAGCTCCGGCCCCCACGAGCCCGACACGATATAGCTCGCACCGCCAAACACCGAAATCCGGTCGCTGAGCGCGCTCAGGCCGTACAAGCCGGCTTCCACGCTGCTCTCGAGCCAGGTGTCTGTGCCGTCACTACCGGAAGGCACCCGCGCCAGCGGATTGCCTGCCGTCAGCACCTCGGGGCGGCCGAAGAAGGCGTGGGTATTGGAAAACACCATCGTCTTGTTTTCCAGCTTGGCCAGCAGCGCCGAACGGTCGTCCGCGTACAGGGTCGGGAAGTCCTGCCAGCCGCGGCCGCGCAATACGCCGATAGGCACCTCATCCAGCGGCCTCGCCACATCGCTGAGGGCGACGTCGACGACCAGCTCCAGCGAGCCATTGCCGCCCAGACGCGCCTGGTAGCTTGCATCCTTGACGAACGCCAGCCGGCGGACCTGGTTGAGCATCAGGTCACTGCGCGACGGGTCGTACAGGTCACCCGAAAACGCGCTAAATGCCTTGAGTACGGCGTCGCGGTAAGCAGAGTTTTCCTTCTGGCCGCCGTCGAACACGACCTGAACCGCCCCGATCCGCCGTCCTGAATAATCGCCGTCGCTGCCTGCTATGGCTGGCGAAAAAAATGGCGCAATCGCCCACGCCAGAACGACCCACTTCAGTACCCGTCGGCACCCCCGCCCCCAATTTTTCCAGTCAAGCATCGCCTCTCCTTGCGTCCAGTACCCTATGCCAGCTCTGCCCAGATATTGTCTTTGTCATTGCAGGTAACACTGTAAATGCCAGTTTAGGTCAATCTATCGGTATGGCTTGGGGTTTGTGTGAAACGGACGAACGCAGTGTTGCGTGCGTGGCAACACTGGCCCGGGAAGCAACCTTGCAGGGAAAATCCCGGCTACCTTCAGGCAGTCAGTGTCTTGTTTAGCTACCGGGAAACAGGAACGGGTTGATGTCGCTGCGGACGAAGCCTTGATCTTCGATGACGGCATTGGGCTCCAGCGTGGTCAGATCGTCGGTCATCGCTTCCAGATGCATATCCTTGCTCTGTGCCAGTACCTGAGAGAGCTGCCGCAGTCGCCACAGCTTTCGGCGCGTACTGCTTTGCTGCTCATCTCTTGATCAGTAGCCAATGTTGAGCATAGATCTACCGTTGCTGCTCTTGACGTATCCATATGCTCCCCATTCTCGTACAGGGTGCAGTGTCAATAGTGTAGGCTGGCCGTGCGTTAGCGCGCAGAGATCGGATACAGCAGTCGCTCGAGCCCGTCCCAGTCCGTCACTACTGGCGCGAAGTCGCGCGGGTCAGCCAAGCCAAGCTGTTCGAGCGTGTAGTGTGTCTTGCCGTAGTTGCAGGCGGCGCAGCAGAGCACCAGATTGTCCAGTTCGTTGCTGCCGCCGTGCGCGTGCGGCACTACATGGTCATACTGTGCCCACAGACACTGGAAGCCTGCATGCTGTTCGGCGTTTCGCTTTCCCCATGGCACGACCTCCGGGTAGAGTGCGTGCATCTTTTGCCTGATTTCGGCGCGGATCACCGGCAGCGAGCAATAACGGCAGCGGTGGCTATCGCGTGCCAGCAGGGCTCGCTTCTGCTGGCTGGTCGGCATGCGGGCGACGGTTTTGGGTGTCGTCGGTGGCGAACTGAAGGGCTTGATCTGCACATAGGGGCTTTGCTTGCCCCACACCGAGTCGGTCCATGCCCATACCTTGGGGTCATTTGCTGCTGATAGTAATTCGCGGGCTAGTGCGGGGCTGTCAGCTAGGTGGGCGGAGATGGCAGCGTCCAGATAGCGGGCGGCATCAAAGATTTGCGGGATGGGCTCCCGGAAGCAGCGCTTGAGAGGTATTGCAGTAATTGACATGGGCAAGATCTGTAGCAATGATTTTGCCGTTTACTCTAATGTCATTACCTGCATTGGTAAAGCGAGTGTAGAGCCGGCCATGCTTTATCGCACATGACCGGCTCTTGGTTTAGCTACCGGGAAACAAAAACGGGTTGATGCCGCTGCGCACAAAGCCTTCTTCTTCGATGGCGGCGTCGAGCGTCAGCGTCGCAAGATCGTCGGCCACCGCTTCCAGTGCCATGTCCTTGCCTAGTACCAATACCTTGAGGTAGCTGCCGCAGTCGCCACAGCTTTCGGCACGTACGGCAACAGCCTTGTCGTCCGGCGACCAGTAGCCGATGTCGCGCGTTGATTCGCAGTTGCTGCACTTGACGCGCACCATATGCCACTCGCTCTCGCACAGCGTGCAGTGCAGATAGCGCAGGCCGTCCTTGTCGCCGATCTTCACCACGCTCGCTACCGGCCCCTGGCTGCACACAGGGCACAGGTGGCGGCTTTCATCCGGTTCGGCGATGGCGTGTATCTTCAGCTGGCTGGCGAGCTGGCTGAAGTAGACCGACAGCGCGGCCCAGACAAACAGCGCGTCGGCGCTGGAAACCGCGTCGTAGCGTCCGGCCAGCAGCGCGCTGGCCAGCGTTTCGCGCTCTTCGCGTGACTGCGTTTGCAGCGCCATGATGGTGTCGGCGATGACGCCGGTGGTGCCGGGCAGTAGTTTGCCCAGTAGCGCATCCAGCAGGTCCTGCCACACTTGGTCGCGCGGCCAGGCGCTGCTGCCCAGCGGCGGCAGGCCGTGGCGTGCACATTCGGCAAAGTAGGCGTCGCGCACCGGCAGCGCCAGCGGGTGTTCGGCGACCAGTGCGTGCTGCGCGCGCGCGATGCGGGCACAGAAGCGCAGGTAGTCGGCCATGTCGTGGCCGTCAGCGAGTGTTTCCAGCCGCTGGGCACGGGTGAGGTAGAGCGTTTTCGGGTCGGGCAACAAAAGCGGCGGGATATCTCCCGCCGCTTGCGTCAGCTCGCCCTCGGGGACGATGCGGATGCTCATGGTTTCTCTGTCTGCTCCTTGGCGCGTTTGGCCATCACTTCACGATACCAGCGCGGGTGGTGCTTCTTGGCCCAGGCTTCGGTGACGACACCTTCGACCATGGCGCGCACGGTGCCGCGTACCCAGATCGCCGCGTAGACGTGGATGATGATGCCGGCGATCAGCGCCAGTGCCGCCCAGGCGTGCACGAACAGCGCGATGCGGATCAGCTCGATCGGGAAGTACTGGGCGAAGTAGGGGCGCCAGATGATGATGCCGGTGGAAATCAGCCCCAGCATGCACAGCGTCATCATCCAGAACATGCCTTTCTGGCCGCCGTTGTACTTGCCGGTGTCGCCGACTTCATGGCCGGACAGCACTTCCTTTACCGACTTCATCCACTTCACGTCCTCGCGGTCGATGAAGTTGTGATGCCAGTAGCGCAAAAACTGCACAAAGAAACCGACGAACATGATCACCCCGACAAAGGGGTGAACAATGCGCGCCAGTTGCGGTGTGCCGAATACGCCGGTCAGCCAGAAGAACGCCGGGTAGAAGAAGGCCAGCCCCGAGATCGCCAGTACGATAAAGCATACCGCGACGATCCAGTGGTTGACGCGCTCGGCCGCGTTATAGCGGCGGATCAGCTTTTCCTTCATGCCTTGTCCTCCTTGCTGTCCGGCTTATCCTTGCCTGCGCTCTCAGGCTTGGCTTCGTCTTCATCGTCCTCGGCCTTGTTCGGGCCGACGCCGATGTAGTGGAAGAAGCCAAACAGCACCGATACCGCGAGGCCAATGGTCGACAGTGGCTTGAGGATGCCTTTCCACAGGCCGACTGTGGTACTGATGGCCGGGTCTTTCTTCAGGCCGGCATACAGCTCGGGGCGGTCGGCGTGGTGCAGGACATACATCACATGGGTGCCGCCCACGCCTTGCGGGTCATACAGACCCGCCTGCTCGTAGCCGCGCGTTTTCAGCTCGGCCACGCGCTCTTCGGCGTGGTGCTTCATGTCTTCCTTGCTGCCGAAGCTGATCGCACCGGTGGGGCAGGTCTTGACACAGGCCGGCTCCTGGCCGACCGCAACGCGGTCGGAACACAGGGTGCACTTGTACGCCTTGTTGTCCTTGGCGTTGATGCGCGGCACATTGAACGGGCAGCCGGCGATGCAGTAGCCGCAGCCGATGCAGTGCTCGGACTGGAAGTCGACGATACCGTTGGCGTACTGGATGATGGCGCCGGGCGACGGGCAGGCCTTGAGGCAGCCCGGCTCGGCACAATGCATGCAGCCATCCTTGCGGATCAGCCATTCGAGCTTGTTGTTTTCCTCATGCTCGGTAAAGCGCATTACCGTCCAGCTTTGCGCCGACAGATCGGCCGGGTTGTCGTACACCCCGACACAGTCACCAACCTCGTCGCGCAGGTCGTTCCACTCGGAGCATGCCACCTGACAGGCCTTGCAGCCGATGCAGGTGGTGACGTCGATCAGCTTGGCGACCTCAGTCTGGTGGGCGCGGGCGATCGGCGGCTGGGTCGGGCTCGCGGAGCGGCGCAGAATGTCTTGCGATTGCATAGGCGTCTCTCCTTAGGCTTTTTCGACGTTGACGAGGAAGGACTTGAATTCCGGCGTCTGCGTGTTGGCATCACCGACAAACGGTGTCAGCGTATTGGCAAGGAAGCCTTTCTTCGCCACCCCCTCGTAACCCCAGTGAATCGGGATGCCGACGTGGTGCACGTCCTGACCGTTGACCTTGAGCGTACGGATACGTTTGGTCACCACCGCCTTGGCCTTGATATAGCCGCGCTTGCTCGACACCTTGACCGTATCGCCGTGAGCGATGCCCTTCTCTTTGGCCAGACCTTCGCCGATTTCGACGAATTGTTCCGGCTGCGCAATGGCATTGAGCAGCACGTTCTTGGTCCAGTAGTGGAAGTGCTCGGTCAGGCGGTAGGTCGTCGCCGCATACGGGAAGTCGGCCTTGGTTCCCAGTTGCTCCGCGTCGCCCTTGAAGATGCGTGCGGCCGGGTTGTTGACCACTTTCGGGTGCAGCGGGTTGGTGCCGATCGGGCTCTCGAACGGCTCGTAGTGCTCGGGGAACGGGCCTTCGGCCATCTTGTCCAGCGCGAACAAACGGCCCAGACCTTCAGCCTGCATGATGAACGGGCTCATCTTGCTGCCTGGCGGCTCGTCGGCCTTGAAGTCGGGGATGTCGATACCGGCCCACTTCTCGCCATTCCACTTGATCAGCGTGCGCTTGGCATCCCACGGCGTGCCGTCCGGCTTGTTGGACGCACGGTTGTACAGGATGCGGCGGTTTGCCGGCCATGCCCAGGCCCAGCCCAGCGTGTTGCCCAGGCCGGACGGGTCGGAATTGTCGCGCCGTCCCATCTGGTTGCCCGCCTGCGTCCAGCTGCCGGCGAAGATCCAGCAGGCGCTGGTGGTTGTGCCATCGGCTTGCAAGGCGGCAAAGCCCGGCAACTGCTCGCCCTTCTTGGCCAGGAATTCGCCCGGCTTTTTCGGATCGGGAATGTCGGCCAGTGCCTTGCCGTTCAGCTCCTTGGCCAGTTCTTCGGCTTTCGGGTCATGCGCGTCACGGTAGGCCCACGACAGCTTCTGGATAGGTTCGGCGTAGGCGCCGCCTTCCTTGGCGTACAGCGCGCGGACATGGGTGAAGATGCCGGCGATGATCTCGACGTCAGTCAGCGCTTCGCCCGGTGCATCGGCGCCTTTCCAGTGCCACTGCAACCAGCGCCCGGAGTTGACGATGGCGCCTTCCTCTTCGGCGAAGCAGGTGGTCGGCAGGCGGAACACCTCGGTCTTGATGCTGGCACTGTCCACATCGTTCTGCTCGCCGTGGTTCTTCCAGAAGGTCGAGGTGTCGGTCACCAGCGGGTCCATCACCACTAGGAACTTGAGCTTGGAGAGCGACGCGACCACCTTGTTCTTGTTCGGGAATGAGGCGACCGGGTTGAAGCCCTGGCAGAAGTAACCGTTGACCTTGCCCTGGTTCATCATGTCGAAGTAGCGCAGGACGTCGTAGCCCTGGTCCCACTTCGGCAGCCAGTCAAAGCCCCAGCTGTTTTCCGCGGTGGCGTTATCGCCCCAGAACGACTTCATCAGCGACACATGGAACTTGGGCGTGTTCTGCCAGTAGTTCATCTGGCCGTCGGCCAGCGCCTTGGGAGTGGTGGCTTCGAGGAAGCTCTCGAGCGTGGTTTCCTTCTCTGACGGCAGGCGCAGATAGCCCGGCAGGCTCTGCGACAACAGGCCCACATCGGTCAGACCCTGGATGTTGGAGTGGCCGCGCAGCGCGTTCACCCCGCCGCCGGCCATGCCCATATTGCCCAGCAACAGCTGGATCATGGCCATGGTGCGGATGTTCTGCGAGCCGATCGAGTGCTGGGTCCAGCCCAGTGCATACAGGAAGGAAGTTGTCTTGTCGTGTGCGCCGGTGCTGGCGATGTATTCGCACACCTTGAGGAAGGCATCTTTGGGCGTGCCGCAGATATTCTCCACCACGTCGGGCGTGTAGCGTGCCACATGCTCGCGCATCAGGTTGAGCACGCAGCGCGGATCCGCCAGCGTGTCGTCGCGCTTGGCAAAACCCTGCTCGTCCAGCTGATAGCTCCAGCTGGCTTTGTCGTACTTCTTGGTCTCCGCGTCCCAGCCGGAGAACAGGCCTTCGTCAAAGGCGAAGTCCGGATTCACCAACAGTGCCGCATTGGTGTAGGCGAGGGTGTATTCCTTGTTGTACGCGCCTTTTTCCAGCAGGTAGCGGATCACGCCGGACAAAAAGGCGATATCGGTACCGGTGCGGATCGGGGCGTAGTAATCCGCCACCGACGCCGTGCGCGTAAAGCGCGGGTCAATGACCAGGATTTTCGCCTTGTTGCGGGTTTTGGCTTCCAGTGCCCAGCGGAAACCTACCGGGTGTGCTTCGGCAGCATTGCCGCCCATCACCACGATAAGATCAGCGTTCTTGATGTCGACCCAATGATTGGTCATCGCACCACGGCCAAATGAAGGGGCAAGACTTGCCACCGTCGGACCGTGTCAAACGCGCGCCTGGTTGTCGACTGCCAGCATGCCCAGCGAGCGCACGAACTTCTGTGTCAGCCAGCCGGTTTCATTGCTCGAGGCCGAGGCGGCAAGAAAGCCCGTGCTCAGCCAGCGGTTGACGGTCACGCCGTCTGCGTTCTTCTCGACGAAGTTGGCATCGCGGTCGGCCTTGATATGGCGCGCGATGCGGCTATAAGCCTCGTCCCACGAGATGCGCTTGAATTCGGTGCTGCCCGCTTCGCGTACTTCAGGGTACTTGAGGCGGTTCGGGCTGTGTACGAAATCGAGCAGGCCGGCGCCCTTGGGGCACAGTGCGCCGCGGTTGACCGGATGGTCGGCATCCCCTTCGATATGGATGATGTCGGATTTTGCATTCTTGGCGCCGTCGCCAAGGCTATACATCAGGATGCCGCATCCTACTGAGCAGTAAGGGCAGGTGTTCCGCGTTTCGCTGGCACGCAGAAGCTTGTAGCTTCTGACGTCGGCCATGGCTACACCCGGCGTGAAGCCGAGAGCCGCGATCGTGGTGCCTGCCATGCTGCCGCCGCACAGTTTAAAAAACTGTCGTCTGCTGACTTGCATGGGTTGACTCCAGGGTAGAGAAATTGAAACTTGTTGATATTTTTATTGGATAATTGTGGTCTTTATAAACACTATGCGTGTGCGGTTATTATGACAGTCATTGGGCTTCCGCTCAAACCCCTTGAAGATGGGATTTTTCCGCTGGCTAAGACGTCGAGCACAGTCTGTTTGCAGGCTTTGCCCGGTCTGGATGTACGCGAAGACCAGCTAGCGTGCGAAGTGCCGGTGGCGCTGGTGTACAACGGCATCTCGCATGCGGTGATGATGGCGACTCCAGAGTATCTGGAAGATTTTGCGCTGGGCTTCAGTCTGGCCGAAGGCATCGCGACGAGCGTGGCCGAGCTTTACGATATCGAGGTGAAAGAGGGGTGCCGCGGCTTTGAAGTCCATATCGAGCTGGCCAGCGCCTGTTTTTCCGCGCTCAAAGCCCGGCGCCGCCAGATGGCGGGGCGTACCGGTTGCGGCTTGTGCGGGGTGGACGAGCTGGATGCCGTCTTTATCAAGCAAGCCGTATTGCCGTTCAGTCAGACGCTGACAGTGTCGGCGCTGGATGCTGCTGTCTGCGCTTTGCGCGCCGAGCAAAAACTGGGGCAGCTGACCGGCGCCACCCACGCCGCTGCCTGGCTGGATACGGATGGCGCTTTGCAGGCGGTGCGCGAGGATGTCGGCCGGCATGTGGCGCTGGATAAGCTGCTGGGTTGGCGGGCGCGTCGTGCAGTGACGGCGGGCGCGGCACTGGTTACCAGTCGTGCCAGTTATGAAATGGTCGAGAAGGCGG
>NZ_RJTZ01000065.1:0-18941 GCF_024343515.1 Aquitalea sp. S1-19
TCAAATAGCGCAAGGTCCTAAGATCCCCTGCTTTCCTCCTCAGAGCGTATGCGGTATTAGCACACCTTTCGATGCGTTATCCCCCACTACTTGGCACGTTCCGACGCATTACTCACCCGTTCGCCACTCGTCAGCAGGCCGAAGCCCCTGTTACCGTTCGACTTGCATGTGTAAAGCATGCCGCCAGCGTTCAATCTGAGCCAGGATCAAACTCTTCAGTTCAATCTCTATGCTTTTTTCGTACTTTGGCACGCAAGTTCAAAGAAACTTTACGTTTCCAATCTTCTTGCAGTGCGAGTGTTTGGCATCGCCAAGCACTCACACCTATCGGTTGTTCGTTCTGTTAAAGAGCAGTGCTGCGCCGCTTGTTTCGTTTGCGTCGTCAGCTGAGGAGGCGAAATATACGGAATTCGGGAACATGCGTCAACCCTATGCCCGCAATAAAATCCACAAAAACGCAGGTCAAAAAGCACAAAACCTACACAAGCCATTGATACAAAAAGATAAACACCAAATAAAACAGGCAGAGAAACTTTCACCACACCCACAAATAGCTCAAGTTATGAGCTGGCTTGACCGTTTTATCCGTGATCCAGCATGGACACCGGCAACATCGTTTTCAGCCTTACTTGCTCGATCTCGCCATGCTTTTTATGGCTAAGCCACCAGATGCTGCCCTTTTTCACGCTCCAGAACAGCGGCTGTTCGCTCAACAGCATGGCGGCGATGCACCCCAAATAGGGCTGATGCCCGACCAGCACGACGGTGCGCGCCCCTTGCGGCCATTTAACGGCGCGCAGCACTTGGTCCCACGATGCATCCGGATTAAGCGCAGGCAAAACCTCAAGCTGCTTACCCAGATAAGCAGCAGTCTGCTGGGCTCGCCGCGCCTCGGAAGCAAGCAACACATAATCTTTAGGCAAATGCTGGCGCAACCAGTACGCCATCTGGCTGGCCTGCTTATGCCCCCGCCGCGTCAGGACACGCGCCAAGTCGTCACTCCCCTCCTCCGCCTCGGCATGGCGCCATAACACCAGATCCATCGCCCTCTCCTTTATTCAAATCTAAACGCTAGTGCATCACATCAGCCAGCTGACCACCAGCGGCACCAATACGGCCGTCAACAAACCGTTCAAGCCCATGGCCAGCCCGGCAAAGGCGCCGGCCGTTTCCGAAAGCTGAAACACACGTGCCGTGCCGATACCGTGTGCGGCAAGCCCGGTAGCAAACCCCAACACCATATCATCGCGCCAGCCCAGCCATGTAAAAAGCGGCTTGACCAGCACAGCGCCCAAAATACCGGACACGATAACAAATGTGGCACTGAGCGCCGGTATCCCGCCTATCGCCTCGGACACCCCCATGGCAATCGGGGTCGTAACCGAGCGCGGCAACAAAGATAACACCACATTGTGCGGCAAACCCAAGCCCTGCCCGAGATACAAGGCAGTGAGAATGCCCGCCAGCGCCCCCAGGCATAGCGCAATCGCCAAGGGGCCGGCTGCACGCCTGAGTTTGGGTAGATTATGGTATAGCGGCACCGCCAGTGCGACCGTAGCCGGCCCCAGCAGCAGCAGGATAAAACGCCCGCCCTCCATATAGCCCTCGTAACTGATACCGGACAACAGCAACAGGGTAATCACGATCAGCGAGCCTACCAGTACCGTATTGGTCAAAGGATGACCATGGCAGCGCTTGTTCAACAAGATGGCCAGCTTGTAAGCCAGCAGGGTGATAAAAATACCGGCCATGGGCGAGGAAGCGATCCTGGCAAGCGTAGTGGCGGCCATCATCATTCGTGCGCCCTTAGCCTGCCCAGCAAGGTTTTCAATACCAGAGCCGACAATAGCAAAGGCACCAGTGTTGACAGCACTAACGCCAGCAGCAAGCGCCAGCCCGACTCCTGCAACAAGGGCCACCATGCCAGCAAGCCCACGCCAGCCGGAATAAACAGCAAGGACATATTGGATAACAAGACCGGCACATGCTGCTGCAGGCCTCGCGGCACCGAACGGCGCAGCAACAAGGTGATAAACAGCAGCAACATGCCGATAACGGCACCCGGAACCGGCAAACTCAAAGCGTGCGCGATAAACTCACCCAATAGCTGGTAGCCAATCAGCCACAGCACCATTTCCAGCATTTTTCCTCCCTCTTGCTTGTACTGGCGCACGACAAGGCTGCGCCACGTTTGGCATAATGCGCACCATGCTTACCGACTTTATGTGGCAGGAACATCCGCCTGCCACCACCCCAGCCATCGCAGCCTGCCTGAGCGAACCCGGTTCGCTGACCGAGCGCCTGCTCGCCAGCGGCCGACGCTTTGATGTTCAAGTGTTATTCCAATCAGATAATACTGCACTTGATCAGGAGGCGGTGCTATTGGGAATAGCCCCACACGCTGTGCTCCATGCTCGCCATGTGCTGTTGCTACTGGATGGAATACCGGTCGTGATGGCGCGCAGCGTATGCCGCAGCGCCTGCCCGCAGTGGTCTGCGCTGCTGGACAGAGGATCCCGCTCTCTGGGACTCTCCCTGTTTGGCGGCTTGCCGCAACTGGTGCGCGGCCCCTTGCGCTTCAATACGCTGCAGCAAGCGGATGAATTGCACGCACTGGTACAAGCGCATAGCCAGGCAGAGCAACTGCCGGCACGGCGCTGTCTGTTTACCCTGCATGACGCGCCCTTGCTGGTCAGCGAAATTTTCCTACCCGAACTCGAAAGTCTGGCCTGATGCAAAGCACGCGACTGAGCGAGCGCGCCACCGTTTATCTGCAACTGATGCGTGCCGACAAGCCCATCGGCACCCTGCTCTTGCTCTGGCCTACCTTATGGGGCTTGTGGATAGCCGGCGACGGTCGCCCCGACTGGATGATTGTGGCAATTTTTATCGCTGGCACCTTCCTGATGCGTTCGGCCGGCTGCGTCATCAATGATTACGCCGACCGCCATATCGATGCCCATGTCGAACGCACCCGCCACCGCCCCTTTGCCCGCGGCGCAGTCAGTGAAAAAGAAGCGCTGCTGCTGGCAGGCGCGCTGGCTTTCGCTGCCTTTTTGCTGATTCTGCCGCTTAATCTGCTGACGTGGGCGATGAGCCTGCCGGCGCTGTTTCTGGCCGCGACTTATCCGTTTACCAAGCGCTTCTTCCCACTGCCACAAGCCTATCTGGGGCTGGCGTTCTCTTTCGGCATTCCGATGGCTTTTGCCGCGCAAAGCGGCACCGTCCCGCCGGTGGCCTGGCTGATACTGGCCGCCAATATGGCCTGGACCATCGCCTATGACACCGAATACGCGATCGTCGACAAGCCGGATGATCTGAAAATCGGCATCAAGACTTCGGCCATCACCTTTGGCCGCCATGATGTCGCGGCGGTGATGCTATGCCACGCCCTCTTCATACTCTTGCTGCTCCAACTAGGCCGCATGCTGGACATGGGCCTGCCCTACTTCGCCGCGACCACCCTTGCTGCCCTGCTGGTAAGCCGTCAGTATTTCGCCATCCGCGACCGTGACCGCCAGCGCTGTTTTCAGGCATTTCTGGGCAATAACCGCGTGGGGCTGCTGATCTTTCTCGGCATCGCTGCCGACTACCTGCTGCGCTAAAGCCAAGCAGAAAAAACGCCACCCATCCTTGGGCGGCGTTGAACACATCAACGTACGGCAAACGGCAAGGTGTAACGCCGCCCGTCCAGCAGCAGGGTCATTTGCCAGTCCTTGCTGCCGCTGACGCAGACCGGCAAGTGCACATTGGCGCTCCAGTTCTGCCCTTCAGGCACAAAGCTGTAACGGTTAAACCCCATATCCATGCTGACCATGCTGAACTCGGCCTTGGGTTCGGCTTTGCCCACACCGCTGATATCGATCACAAAGGGCTGGCCGGCCAAGGGCGGCTGCCGGAACTTCACAGTCCCGCCGGACGGCAAGGCGCAACCGGCCAGCACATCACACTGCAAGGCCTCTGCCTGCACCGTCTTGTCCTGCTGCAGATAATGGCGGATCAGGGCAAACTTGATCGCACCCAGGGCCAGCAAAGCCAGCGCCAATAGTAAAAGCTTTTTACGCTTGGCCGTCATCGCATCCCTCCTTGCGTCAACACCACGCCATGCGCGCCATATCTACGCGCCGCATCCAGATCAAGCATGGCTCCACCCGCATCGGCAAATACCGGCAAGGGAATGGATCCGGCCAGGTAAGTACCCAGCTCGCGCCCGGCTGGCTCCGTATCCGTAGCGGTAAGTGCCACACACGCATAATCCAGCGCCAAGGCCCCCGCACGCGCAAGCCCCGCCAGCGACGCCACCTCCGCCCCGACCCAAGGAAAATCCGGACGATCAGTCAATGTATCCAGAGCTTGCTGCGACAAATGCACGCCATCGACCGGCAGCCCGGTAAGCCAGGCTGGATCGGCCTTGGCCAGCAGCAAGCCACCGGCCGCATGCACGTCAGGCGCGAGCGCCTGCAGCAAGGCGGCCAACTCGTGCCGCTCAAGTGCCGGCTCATCCACCAGCAGCAAAGCCCGCCCCGGCAAGGCGGCCAGCGTCGCCGCCGTGTCAGTAGGGTTAGAACACGCGCGCACACAGTAATCCGGCAGAGACAGGGATTTAAGGATGGGGCCGTTGGCCGGCAGCATGGGGCTCACGGTTTCTTGCCCCGGCATTTGCCAGGCGAAGGCCTGCCCTTCACAGGACTGCGGCTCGCCGTCCCATGCCCAGATACGGAAAAAAGTCAGCTCGACCGAAGCATGTTCATAATGATGCACCCGGGTCAGCCACGGCGTGGCATGGGTGACGGTAATACCCATCTCTTCGCTAAACTCGCGCACCAGCGCATCGAACAGGCTCTCGCCGGGTTCGACCTTGCCACCGGGAAACTCCCAGTAGCCGGCATAAGGTTTGCCGGCCGGGCGCGAGCCCAGCATAAAAGCGCCATCGGCGCGCATCAGCGCACCGGCGACGACGGGAATGATTTTTTTGTTGGAGGAATGCATACGGCTTCTATGGGTGAAAGCCCGCCCAAGGGCGGGCAAGAGACTTACAGCTTGCGTTCCTTGACCGTGCGCCCGGCCCAGTCACAAGCAAATTGCCAGGCGACGCGTCCCGAGCGGCTGCCACGCATGCGTGCCCATTGCAGCGCAGCGCGCTCGGCCGGGCCGTCAAACGGCAGGCCGAAACTGCCCAGCCACGAGGCGGCGGCGGCCAGATAGGCATCCTGATCAAAAGGATAAAACGACAACCACAAGCCGAAACGGTCAGACAGCGACACCTTCTCTTCGATCGCCTCGCCCGGGTGAATCTCCCCGTCCGGCGAGCGGCCGTCGCGGTTTTCGCTCATGCGCTCGGGCAAAAGATGGCGGCGGTTGGAGGTGGCATAGATCAGCAAGTTGCTGGCGCGCGGCGCGATGCCGCCATCCAGTGCAGACTTAAGCGCCTTATAGCCATCCTCGCCTTCTTCAAACGACAGATCATCGCAAAACAGGATAAAGCGCTCGGGACGACCGGCCAGACAATCGACAATTTGCGGCAGATCGGCCAGATGGGTTTTCTCGACTTCGATCAGGCGCAAACCCTTGTCGGCAAACTCGGACAGCAAGGCCTTGACCAGGGACGACTTGCCGGTGCCGCGCGCACCGGTCAAGAGCACATTATTGGCCGGTCGCCCCTTGAGGAAATGACGGGTATTGCGCACCAGCGACTCTTTTTGCGTATCTACGTGCAGCAAATCGCCCAGACGCATACCATGTGGCGTGTATACAGGCTCCAGCCAGGTGGCCAGCCCCTGACGGCGCCAGCGAAATGCCGGAGCCGTCCAGTCCGGTGACGGCAGCGCAGGAGGCAGCAAAGGCTCCAGCCGCGCCAACAAAGACTCGGCACGCTCGAGAAAGGCATTGAGCTTATCCATGTTTCTCCTTTGGTCTGTGACCTTATTGTTAGTTGCCATAAAAAAGGCCGGCGCAAGGGCCGGCCTGATTAACTCAAGAACGCAGACTGATCACCGGCCAGCCATGCGTCTGGGCATGCGCTCGCAGCACATCATCGGGATCGACTGCAACCGGGTGACTGACGATGGACAATAGCGGCAAATCATTGCGCGAATCGCTGTAGAAAAAGCTCTGTTCATAGCTTGCCAGCGTCTGGCCACGCGCCGCCAGCCATTCATTCAAGCGGGTAATCTTGCCCTCTTTAAAGCTGGGTGTGCCGGAAGGCTTGCCGCTGTAGCGGCCGTCGGCCTGTTCTTCCAGTTCGACCGCAATCAGCTCCGTGACCCCGAGTTCACGCGCAATCGGCCCGGTAATAAAGCGGTTGGTCGCGGTGACGATCACAAGCTGATCGCCATTAGCCTGATGCGCGGCCAACAGTTCGCGCGCCTTGCGCGGAATAATCGGCAGAATATGCCCGTCCATATAGTCGGCGTGCAGTGCATCGAGTTCGGCACGGGAAAAACGGCTCAAGGGTTCCAGCTGGAAATCGAGGAATTCGTAGATATCCAGCGTACCGGCCTGATACTGCGCATAAAAATAGTCGTTATGGCGCGCATGATGCGTAGCGTCCAGAATGCCGCGCTTGATCAGAAATTTGGGCCACTCGACATCGGAGTCGCCGGCAATCAGGGTGTTGTCCAGATCGAAAAGGGCAAGGTTCATGGTTCTGACCGGGTAGTTTGCAACAGGGTTTTCACCAGCGGCACGGTAATCGGGCGCTGCAGCGCCAGCGAATAACGGTCCAGCGTATCCAGCACACCCAAAAGGCTGCCCAGATCGCGGCGCCAGTGGGTCAGCAAATAACGGAACACATCATCGGGAATGGACAACTGGCGTTCGGCGGCATGCTGTTTAAGCGCGGCGAGCTTGTCCTGATCGGACAAGGCTTTGACCTGGAACACCAGTCCCCAGCCCAGACGGGTACGCAGATCGTCGCGTACAGGAAGACGCATGGGCGGCAGACGCCCCGCCATCAATAAACGCCCCTCGCCCGATTCTTTTAAGGAGTTGTAAATGGAGAACAGCGTGATCTGGTCGTCCGGTGCCAGATCGTCAACGTGATCAACGGCGATAAAGCTCGCCTCACGGGCAAAATCGGGCAGATGTTCGGCCTTGCCATCCAGATAGATGGATGCGCGGCCGGTACGCTCGGCATGGGCGATCCAGGCTTGCAGCAGATGCGTCTTGCCACAGCCGGGCTCACCCCACAGGTAAATAAAGCGTTCACCTGCCGTGTCGGTCAGCGCCGAAATGATCTCGCGATTGCGCTTGGCAAGGAAATTGTCAAAGCCGGGCAAGGGCGTCGGCGTAAGGTCGAGTACGAGTTGGTCCAAAATTGCAATCTGGGCTAAGGCGTTAAGGGCGTTGACGGGAGATTTTACGCTGATAGAAGCGTGTCGTGAAATAGCGCCGTATCAGGGTTCGCCCCAAAACCAACACAATCGCCGCCAAAGGCAGGGCCAGCAGCACGCCGGTAAAGCCCATCAGCTGGCCAAAAGCCATCAAGGCAAAGATCACGGCCATAGGCGACAAACCGATACGCTCCCCCACCAGATAAGGCGTCACCACAAAGCTCTCCAGCGTCTGGCCGGCGGCAAACACGCCCCACACCATCAGCAGGCCGCTCAGGGTATCGTATTGCAACAGCGCCGCCAGCGTGGCCAGTAACAGGCCAACAAAAGCGCCCAGATAAGGAATAAACACCAGCAAACCGGCTACCATGCCGATGGCCAGCCCCGAATCCAGTCCGACCAGCAGCAAGCCGCCACCATAAAAGCTGGCCATGATCAGCATCACCGACAGCTGGCCGCGCAAAAATTCGCCCAGCACCGTATCCAGCTCTCCCGACACTGAAGCCACATCTGCCGCCCAGCGCCTAGGCACTAGTTCGGCCACCCAGCGGCACATGCGCGGCCAGTCGAGCAAAAAGTAATACAGCAGCAAGGGCAGCAACACCATATTGGAGACAAAATTAAACAGCACGGCACCGCCATGCGTCAGTTGTGGCAGCAGCTGCTCCAGAGCCTTGCGGAAAAATCCGCCCTGGGTCGACAGCGTGTTGCGCCAGCTCTCGGCATTCAGCACGATCTTGATGCCAAAGCGCGCATCCAGCCACGGCAGGAAACGGTTCTGGATAAAGTCGATAAAGGCTGGCAGCCGGCTCATCAGCGCCTGCCCCTGCTCGATCAGCATCGGCACCACCACCAGCAATAGCGTCACCAGCACCAGCATGCCACCCAGCATCACCAAAGACGAAGCCAGCGCGCGCGAAAAACGGTGCCGCGCCAGCCAGCCGACCATGGGGTCAAGGATGTAGGCGAGAATGGCTGCGACGATAAACGGCGTCAGCACGCCGGACAGGCTAAAGACCAGCCAGGACAGCACCAACAGCACGGCCAGCGCCGATAACCAGGGAATGAAGGAGTAATGAGAGCGCGTCATCGTCTATTCGGTTAAAATACCCGCGCTTTCGTTCAGCCGAAAGTTCGAAGTAAAACAAACACGTTAGCAGAAAGCGAGTCGATCTTGAATACCACGTCCCTCAGTTACCGCGATGCCGGCGTAGATATTGACGCAGGCGACGCGCTCGTCGAGAACATCAAGCCGTTTGCCAAGCGCACCATGCGCCCCGAAGTATTGGGTGGACTCGGCGGTTTTGGCGCACTGGTGGAAATCTCCAAAAAGTTCAGTGAACCTGTTCTGGTTTCCGGCACCGATGGCGTCGGCACCAAGCTCAAGCTCGCTTTCGACTGGAACCGCCACGACACCGTCGGTATCGACCTGGTCGCCATGAGTGTCAACGACATTCTGGTGCAAGGTGCCGAACCGCTATTTTTCCTCGACTATTTCGCCTGCGGCAAACTGGATGTTGCGCAAGCGACCGATGTCATCAAAGGCATTGCCCAAGGCTGCGAACAGGCTGGTTGCGCCTTGATTGGCGGCGAAACCGCCGAGATGCCCGGCATGTACCCGGTCGGCGAATATGACCTGGCCGGCTTTGCTGTCGGCGTGGTAGAGAAGAGCAAAGTCATCACCGGCCGCGAAATTGCGCCGGGCGATATCGTGCTGGGTCTGGCCTCCAACGGCGTACACTCCAACGGTTACAGCCTGGTGCGCAAAATCATCGAACGCGCAGCCCCTGATCTGGATGCCGAATTCGAACACGGCAAGACCCTGCGCGAAGCGGTGATTGCGCCGACCCGCATCTACGTCAAGCCCCTGCTCAAACTGATGGCGGAATTGCCGGTCAAGGGCATGGCACACATCACCGGTGGCGGCATTACCGAAAACACCCCGCGCGTACTGCCGGAAAACTGCGTGGCGAAAATCGATGCCGCGAGCTGGGATCTGCCTAAACTGTTCCAGTGGCTGCAAGACAAAGGTCAGGTCGATGCGCAGGAAATGTATCGTACCTTCAACTGCGGCATCGGCATGGTAGTCATCGTGGCAGCCGAACACGCTGACGCTGCCTGCGCCTTGCTCGCAGCAGAAGGCGAAACCGTCTACCGCATCGGCAATATTGCCGCGCGTAACGGCGACGAACACCAGACCCAGGTCGGCTAAGCTCTTGACGACGGGGGCAGTACGCTGCTCCCGTCAGGCATACCATGAAAAATATCGTTATCCTGATTTCCGGCCGCGGCTCCAATATGCAGGCCATTGTCGAGGCCGGCATTCCCGGCGCGCACATCGCAGCAGTGATCTCCAACCGCCCCGATGCGGCGGGTCTGGCATGGGCCGCCGCACGCGGTATCCATACCGAAGTGCTGGACCACAAGGCTTTTGCCAGCCGTGAAGCCTTCGATACGGCACTGGCCGAAAGAATCGACCGCTTCGCGCCCGACCTGGTGGTGCTGGCCGGTTTTATGCGCATACTCAGCGCCGGATTTACCCGCCATTACCAGGGGCGGATGCTGAATGTCCACCCTTCGCTACTACCGGCTTTTACCGGCCTGAATACCCATCAGCGCGCGCTGGACGCCGGCTGCATGCTTGCCGGCTGCACCGTGCACTTTGTCACCGCCGAACTGGATCACGGCCCCATCGTGGCACAAGGCGCCGTCGCCATCTTGCCGGGCGACACGGCACAGACACTGGCACAGCGTACGCTAGCCGTTGAACACCAGCTCTACCCTGCCGCCGTGCACGACTTTGTCAGCGGTCAATTCACGCTATGCGATGAGCGTGTAATCAGGCCGGTAACGGCTCAGCAGCAGGCGGGCAGCCTGCTCTCACCGCAGCCCTAAATCACAATGCGCGCCTTGCGCCCCTTGCTGCTAGCGCTCGCACTGTCGCTGTTCGTCCATTTGCTGCTGCTAGGCCACGAAGCCTGGCAGTTGCCCTTGGCCGTGCCGCAAGAACAGGCTTTGCGCCCGCTCACGGCGACGCTGAAAAAAATGCAGCTCGCTGATGGCGATGCACAGCAGGCACAGGCAAGCGCAGCTAAAACGACGGCGGCACTCGCACCGCGAAAGCCCGCGTCCAAGCCGGCCCACAGCACCACACAGGATGCCAAGCCCGACAATAAAAAGGCAGCGTCCGCACCTGCAGCCCAGCAGCTGCAAGCCCTGGTGCCGGATGAACCCAGCGCGCAAAAAAAACCGGCAAAACCAGCACGCCAGGCACAGCCCCGTCTGGCAGAAACGCTGGCGGCGCTGGACAAGCTGAACGCCAGCGCACCCGAGGCCAGCGCACCACAAGCAGCAAAGCAGGAGGCACCCGCCGGCTATATGCAGCCGCAGAACGCCATCACGCGCTTCCCGGATCAGGCGACCCTGTACTATCACGCCTATTACGGTGCAGCCATGGTCGGCGGCGGACAGATTGTCTGGCAACGCACCGGCGCGAACTACCGGATAGAAGCCCGCATCAAGGGGCTGTTTGGCCCGGCACTGCGTTATCTGTCGGAAGGGCGGGTCAGCAAGAAAGGCCTGCGCCCCGACAGCTACCAGGCATTTCGCAACGATACCCTGCGCGAACATGCCCGCTTCGACTACGACGCGCAGCGTCTAGACTATGGCGATAAGGAAGCCAAGAGCACACAGCTGGAAAAAGGCGCACAAGATGTCTTGAGCCTCGCTTTCCAGCTGGCACTGAACGGGGCCGATCTGGGCGATATGCCAACCCAGATCACCACCGGCAAAAAGGTTTACAGCTATCCGCTCAAGGCGGCTGGCGAGACCGACTACGATACCGATGAAGGCAGGATGCGCGTGGCCCTGGTGCGTGCCAGCAAAGACGGCGACGTCAACGAATACTGGCTGGCACCGGATTTTGCCAACCTGCCGGTACGTATCTTGCGCGCAGACCGCGATAAATCGCTGGAACTGCGCGCCTACCAAATCGACATTGATGGCAGCTCCATCTGGAAGCTGCCGCCCAGAAAGATGAGAAAAAATGAAAATTAGCCCGTTGCAGTTCAACCATATCGTTAAAGTACTGGACCAGATGCTGCGCTTTGAAAGCCCGTCCGACGTGATCCTGTCCAACTGGTTCCGCGAACACCGCCAACTGGGTTCGACCGACCGTCACGCCATTGCCGAAGCCTGTTTCACCTGCCTGCGCCGTCTGGAAACCCTGCGCGCCCTGTGTGCACCGAAAAAGCCCAATTCGCGCAATGTGCTGCTGGCCGCCATGGCCAAACTGTGGGGCACCAACCTGAAAGAATGCGGCGACGGCCTGAAAGAAGACGAAAAAATCTGGCTGGCCGACGTCAAGGGTCGCGCCATGCCTGATGGTCTGGCACAGCGCGCCGAGCTGCCGCAGTGGGTGATAGACCGCATGAGCGATCAGGACGAAGACAGCATCCTTGAACTGGGACGCAGCCTGATGCAAAGCGCACCGCTGGATCTGCGCGTCAACACGCTGAAAGGCCGCCGTGACGAGGTGCTGTCGCGCCTGATCGCCGACGGCTTCGATGCGACTGTGACCCCCTACTCGCCGCTGGGCATCCGTCTCAAGGGCAAGCCCGCCATCAACAAGCACATCCTGTTTATGCAGGGCGTAATCGAAGTGCAGGACGAAGGCAGCCAGCTGCTGGGGCTGATTACCGGTGCCCGCCGCAGCGAAATGGTGGTGGATTTCTGTGCCGGCGCCGGTGGCAAGACCATGCTGCTGGGCGCGCAAATGCATAATAGCGGCCGCCTCTATGCTTTTGATGTGTCGGAAAAGCGCTTATCCAACCTCAAGCCGCGTCTGGCACGCTCCGGCCTGTCCAATGTCCACCCGACCCTGATCGCCCACGAAAACGATACCCGGGTCAAGCGTCTGGCCGGCAAGGCACAGCGCGTACTGGTCGATGCGCCCTGCTCCGGCATGGGCACTTTGCGCCGCAATCCCGACCTCAAGTACCGCCAGAGCCCGGACAGCGTGGCCGAACTCAACGTCAAGCAGGCTTCCATTCTGGCTTCGGCCTCGCGCATGGTGGCCGTGGGCGGGCGTCTGGTCTATGCCACCTGCAGCCTGCTGCCGCAGGAAAACATGGAGATCGTGCAGGCCTTCCTCGCTGCGCACCCCGATTTCAGCCTGGTGCCGGCCTCTGCCGTACTGGCCGAAATGAAGATCCCGCTGGACACCGGCGATGTGCTGCAACTGAACCCGGCCATCCACCAGACCGACGGTTTCTTCGCCGCCGTGATGACCCGCAACGCAGCCACAGCTACCGAGTAAACCCTTAAACGAAGGCCTGTCATGGCGCACTCCTCCACGCCCAGCTTTGCCGTACGCAGCCAGCGCATGTCGCGGCGTATGCGTTTTTTGTTCCTGACCATACGGCTATGGCAAAGGCGCGTGGAGTTGTGGGTTTCCGCCATCCTGATCGGCCTGGTGGCGGTGGTGTTCGGCCAGGGCAGCCATCTGCTGCATGAACTGTTTTTCACCATCTACGACAACTCGCCATGGTGGGCCTTGCTGATCACCCCACTGGGCTTGGGGCTGTCGGTGTATCTGTCGCGCTATGTGCTGATCGGCACCGCCGGTGGCGGCATTCCGCAATGCATCGCGGCACTGGAGCCGGATGCGGGTTTGCTGCGTGAGCGCTTTCTCACCCTCAAGGTGGCGGTGTCCAAGATCTTCCTGACCTTGCTGGGCATCGGTTCGGGCGCGACCTTCGGCTATGAAGGCCCTATCGTGCAGATCGGTGCCGCCATCAAATACCGGCTGGGCAAATCCGGCATCGGCCACTTCGGCTATGGGCGCGGGCTGATTCTGGCCGGCAGCGCAGCCAGCGTGGCGGCTGCCTTTAATGCGCCGCTGGCCGGCATCGTGTTTGCCATCGAGGAAATGGGCCGCACCTTCGACCAGAAGGCCAGCTCGACCATCTTGCTGTCGGTCATTCTGTCCGGCCTGACGGCCTATGCCTTTCTCGGCAATTACAGCTACTTCGGCACAGCCTCCGCCTCAATGCACTTTCTCAGCGGCTGGATTCCGATTATTGCTACCGGTGTGGTGGGCGGCCTGCTAGGCGGCATCACCGCCAAACTGATTCTGGGCATTTCCTTCTTTTTACCCAACTCCATCGCCAAGGCCAGAGCTTTTTCACCGGTTCTGTTTGCCATTCTGTGCGGCCTGATCATCGCCGGCATCGGCATCGCCAGCGACGGCATGACCTTCGGTACCGGCTATTTCAGGGCGCGCGACATTATCGAAGGCCATACCGAAGGACTGGAAGGCTATGGCATCCTCAAGCTGATCACCATGTTGCTCAGCTATCTATCCGGTGCCACCGGCGGCATCTTTGCGCCGGCGCTGGCGGTCGGTGCCGGCTTCGGCCTGAATGTGGCGCAGCTGATGCCGGCCCAGCCGGAGACGGCAGTGGTTTTGCTGGGCATGGTGGCCTACTTTGCCGGCATGACGCGCGCGCCGGTCACCGGCTTTGTGATTGTGATGGAAATGACCGATTCGTCGACCATGCTGATTCCGCTGATGGCCAGCGCCCTGATTGCCGCAGGCATCTCGCGGCTGATCAACCGCCATTCGCTGTATGATGCTCAGGCCAGAATGCTGCTGAAAACAATACGCGCGGCACCGGCCACCAGCCGGAATTGACCAAAGTGGCGTGGATTCATTAAAATAACCCATCAATTCGCTCGGGTATTGAGCAAACAACACCATAAAAAGGACCAGCACCATGTCGATTCAGGACACCATCCGCGAAACGGTTACCAGCAACCCTGTCGTACTGTTCATGAAAGGTTCCCCGACCTTCCCGCAGTGTGGTTTCTCCGCCCGTGCCGTGCAGATCATCAAGGCCTGCGGCATCGCCAAGTTTGCGGCCATCGACGTATTGCAAGATCCTGAAATCCGTCAGGGCATCAAGGAATTCTCCAGCTGGCCAACCATTCCCCAGCTCTATATCAAGGGCGAATTTATTGGCGGCTCCGACATCATGACCGAGCTGTACCAAAACGGTGAGCTGCAAAAAATGCTGGAAGGCGTAGCTGCAGAATAAGTCTCTCGCAGTTCATGCCATAGAAACGTAGATTTACAGGCATAAATTGCGTTAGAATCGCTCCATTCGACCGGCTGCCCTTGTGCAGCCGGTTTTGCACATCGAAAGCTGTCTTTCTGTCCGCCCTAGCGGAGCGGAACGGCAGCTTTTTCTCAGGGGCCGATCATGAATATCACCGTCGTCCAGCATCCGCTGGTACAGCACAAGCTGGGTCTATTGCGCGAAGGCGACATCAGCACCATGAAGTTTCGCCAGCTGACTCAGGAACTGGCCCGTCTGCTGGCCTACGAAGCCACCCGCGACTTCGAGCTGGAAACTATCCAGATTGATGGCTGGTGCGGCAAGATAGACATCGAACAGATCAAGGGCAAGAAAGTCACCGTCGTCCCTATCCTGCGCGCCGGCATCGGCATGCTGGACGGCGTGCTCGATCTGGTGCCATCGGCCAAGATCAGTGTGGTCGGCCTCGCCCGCAATGAAGAAACACTGGAGCCGGTGTCCTACTTCGACAAATTCGTCGACAGTCTGGACGAACGCATAGCCATCATCATTGATCCTATGCTGGCTACCGGTGGCTCGATGAATGCCACCATTGAACTGCTCAAGCGCAAGGGCTGCAAACAGATCAAGGCGGTAGTCATGGTTGCCGCCCCCGAAGGCGTGAAGGCAGTCAACGATGCCCACCCCGATGTGCAGATCTATTCGGCGTCGCTGGACAGCCACCTGAACGAGCACGGCTATATCATTCCGGGCCTGGGCGATGCCGGCGACAAGATCTTCGGCACCAAGCACGCATAAACGACAAAAAATCCATCAAACGCCGCCCCGCTGAACCGGGCGGCGTTTTTTTGAAAGCACACACACAAGAAAAGGGGAAAACAAGATGTTCCAACATCTCAAACAGGCGGTATCGGGGGCGCAGATTCTGTTCGTCGCCTTCGGCGCGCTGGTACTGGTACCGCTGCTGACCGGGCTGAATCCGGCCATGGCCTTGCTCGGTGCCGGCGTCGGCACCTTGATGTTCCAGGTCGTCACCGGCTTCTCGGTGCCCATCTTTCTGGGGTCCAGCTTTGCCTTTATCGGCCCCATCATCTACTCGATGCAGACCTGGGGCATGGGCGCCACCATGTTCGGCCTGTTCTGCGCCGGCTTTATGTACTTTGTCGTCGCCGCCATCGTGCGCTGGCGCGGCATGGAAATGGTCAACCGCCTGCTGCCTCCGGTGGTGATCGGCCCGGTCATCATGATCATCGGTCTGTCGGTAGCCGGTGCCGCCTCGAATATGGCCATGGGCCGTGCCGGCGGGCAACAGATCATGCCCTACGACAGCTCGCTGATTCTGGCAGCCATTTCGCTGACCACGACCATCATCGTTTCCATCTTCGCACGCGGCATGTTCCGTCTGGTACCGATTCTGGCCGGCGTCACCGTCGGTTATATCGTCGCCGCCTTTATGGGCATGGTCGACTTCGCCAAGATCGCCAATGCACCATGGTTTGCCATCCCGGAATTTCACTCGCCTGAAGTGAACTGGGCTGCTGCACTCTTTATGCTGCCGGTAGCCATTGCGCCGGCCATCGAACATATCGGCGGCGTCATGGCCATTGGTGGTGTCACCGGCAAGGACTACACCAAGACGCCGGGTCTGCACCGCACGCTGGCCGGCGACGGCCTGGGTGTGTGCTTTGCCGGCATGGTCGGCGGCCCGCCAGTCACCACCTATGCCGAAGTGACCGGCGCGGTGATGATCACCCGCAACTTCAACCCGCGCGTAATGACCTGGGCGGCGATCTTCGCCATCTGCATGGCCTTCTTCGGCAAGTTCAATGCCCTGCTGCAATCCATTCCTATGCCGGTAATGGGTGGCATTATGGTGCTGCTGTTCGGTACCATCGCCTCGCTGGGCCTGAAGACCCTGATTGAAGCCAAGGTCGACCTGATGCAGCCGCGCAATCTGGTGATTATCTCGGTGGTACTGACCGCCGGCATCGGCGCGCTGGAACTGAAAATAGGTTCGTTCAGCCTGGTTGGCGTCGGCCTGTGTTCGGTACTGGCCATCCTGCTCAATCTGGTGCTGCCGGTGCAATCCCCCAGCCATCAAGGCATAGAAGAAGGGCGCGATATCTAAAGCGCGCAGCAAGCGGGCGTGGCATAGCACATGTGTCACGCCCGGGATTTGCCTTTTGTGCCCCCCCTTGCAATCCCCATGCCCTGCCCCGACAATACCCGAGTAAATTAATCGGATATTAATCATGAACGCTGCGCCTGCCGAAAACTTCACGCTTGAAACCCTGCTCGCTGTCCGCCACTGGAGCGACAAACTCGTCAGCTTCCGCCTGTCGCGTCCCGCCGGCTTCCGTTTTATTCCCGGCCAGTTTGCCCGGCTGGGTTTGCCGCAAGGCACGGGCAAGCTGTGGCGCGCCTACTCCATGGTGTCGGCACCGTGGGATGACTATCTGGAATTTTTTTCCATTCTGGTGCCGGATGGTCAGTTCACTTCGCGCCTGAAAGCAATGCAGGTGGGAGACACGCTGCTGCTGGACAACAAGGCCAATGGTTTTTTTACCGCCGACCGCCTGCCAAACGCTCCGCAGTTATGGCTGCTGGCCACCGGTACCGGGCTTGCGCCTTATCTGTCCATTTTGCAGCAGCCTGAGCTATGGCAGCGCTTCGAACATATCGTGCTGGTTCATGGGGTACGCGAAGCCGGCGATCTGGCCTATCAGGCTGAAATTGCCGCCCTGCGCAGCCACCCGCTATGGGCCGAACACGGCCATAAACTGATCTATCTGCCGGTCGTCACCCGCCATGCGCCGGCGGGCATGCTGGACGCCCGCATCCCCGCCTTGATCGATGATGGCCGTCTGGCCGCTGCCGCCGGGCTCAGGCCAAGCCCGGAACATAGCCGCTTTATGGTGTGCGGCAACCCGCAGATGGTGGCCAGTACCTTCGCAACCCTGGTCAAGCAGGGCTATAGCCTGTCACGCCTGAAATCTCAGGGACAGATCGTGCTGGAAAACGGCTGGTAAAGCCGAAAGAGGCCATGAAATGTTAGAATCGGCTGATGCGCCTTTCATTCCCGTGGCTAAAACTGGCATTGTGCACCATTGCATTCAGCCTTTGCGCCTGCAGCAGTACCCCCACTTATCCGCCCATTCCGGCAGGGCACTACCGTGTGCAGGCGGGCGACACGCTATACCGCATTGCGCGCAATAGCGGGCGCAGCGTCAGCGAACTGCGCAGCTGGAACCGGCTGCCCGGCAATGCCATCAATGTGGGGCAGGTGCTGCGCATCATCCCGCCGCCACGCTATGCAGCCAGCAACCAGAATAGCAGCCCACGCCCAAGCAAGCCTGCGGCAACACCCGTGCGTCCGGCGGCCAAGCCTAAGCCGGCCCCCGCCAGCGCTAGCATCGCGCTGAGCTGGCCGGCCAAGGGCAAGCTGATTCAAGGTTACAGCAGCCGCAACAAGGGCATCGATATTGCAGGCAAGCCCGGAGACGACATTCTTGCTGCCGGCGCCGGCAAGGTGGTCTATGCCGGGCAAGGCATACGCGCTTACGGCAACTTGCTCATTATCAAGCACAACGAAGCCTTCCTCAGCGCCTATGCCCATAACCAGTCGCTCAGGGTCAAAGAAGGCGATACCGTCAGGCGTGGCCAACCCATCGCCAGCATGGGCAGCAGCGGCACCGACCGCACCAAGTTGCACTTCGAACTGCGCTACCGCGGCCAGGCGGTCGATCCCATGCCTTATCTGAACTAAGCGCTACTTGCAGCCCAAGAGCCGGTTGACGACGCCGGCACCGGCCGCACGGCCAGTCGCAAGGCAAGCCGTCAGCAAATAGCCGCCAGTCGGCGCCTCCCAGTCCAGCATCTCGCCGGCACAAAATACGCCCGGCAAGCGCTGCAGCATCAAGCCGCTATCCAGAGCCGCAAAGCACACGCCACCGGCACTGCTGATCGCCTCGTCCAGCGGGCGCGGCGCGCTGACCGTCACCGGCAAGGCCTTGATGGCCGCAGAAAGCCTAGCCACATCGTTAAAGCTGTCCTTGTCCAGGCATTCGCGCAGCAAGCCCATGCGCGCACCCTTGAGATTCAGCCGGCTTTGCAGATGGCTGGACAGCGAGCGCGAGCCGCGCGGATGGGCGACTTCTTGCATAACCTTGTCGGCACTACGATCCGGTGCCAGATCCAGATAAAAGGTCGCCTGACCATCGCGCTTGATCAGCTCACGCAAGCGTGCAGACAAGGCATAGATCAGATTGCCTTCGACACCATAGCGCGACAGCACCAGACCGCCGCGCCGGGTCTCGCTGACACCGTTTACATCGCTTAAGGTGACGGTGATGGATTTAAGCGCCTCACCGGCAAACTTGTCGGCAAAAAATGGCGACCAGCCCGCCTCGAAGCCACAGTTGGAAGGCTCAAGCTCCGCCACCGCCACACCCTTCTCCTGCAGTAGCGGCAACCAGGCACCATCCGAGCCCAGCTTGCGCCAGCTCCCGCCGCC
>NZ_RJTZ01000066.1:0-18815 GCF_024343515.1 Aquitalea sp. S1-19
GCCCGAGCCTGTTGTGATGCCGGTGCTGATGGAAGAGCCCGAGCCGGTCGTGATGCCGGTGCTGATGGAAGAGCCCAAGTCGGTCGTGATGCCAGCTCTGATGGATGAACCTGAGTCTGTCGTAATGTCGGCAGTGGCAGTGGCAGCGTCCGCGGTGATGCCTCTACTTGATCAGACACAGGCTGTCGCCAGTTCGATCGAGCCTCCGGCAAGAAAGCAAAACATTGCCGTAGTGGATGAGGCGGCGTTGCTGGATGCGGTTTACCAGCGCATTGTGCCGCGCATGAAAGTCGAACTGACCTTGTGGCTGCAGGATGCGATCGAGGTGCAGAGCAAGCATATGCTCGCCGGCGTGATGCAGCAGATGAAGGAAGATTACGACATGCTGTTTGGTGAGACGTTACGGGAAAGCGTACGTCAGGCCATTGCCGATATTGGCCAGAATGAACAATGCAAGGATAACAACAATGGGTAACCGCCTCTCCAAGATCATGACCCGTACCGGTGACGATGGCACTACCGGCTTGGGCGACGGCAGCCGTCTGGGTAAGGAGTCGCCGCGCATTGCCGCATTGGGTGATGTGGATGAACTTAACTGCTGCATGGGTTTGTTGCTGGCGGAGTCCTTACCCGAGCATGTGGCCGTTTTTTTAGGTGCAGTGCAGCATGATTTGTTTGATCTGGGTTCCGAGCTGGCCGTGCCAGGCTATAGCGCGCTAAAAGAGGGGCATGTAGCCAGGCTTGAGCAGTTTTTGACTGAATGCAATGCGGCGCTGCCCATGCTTAAGGAGTTCATCTTGCCCGGTGGTTCGCGTCAGGCTGCGCTGGCACATCAGGTGCGATCCGTTTGCCGGCGCGCCGAGCGCGCGCTGGTCTTGCTGGCCCGTGAAGAAGATGTATCCCAAGCTGCACGCCAGTATCTGAACCGGCTGTCCGATCTGATGTTCGTGCTGGCACGGGTCTTGAACCGCGATGCGGGTGTAGCCGATGTTTTGTGGCAGTCGCACCGTTATGGCGATGCCTGAGCGAGGCTAGGGGAATGCGCGCGCGCCACCAGCCCCGCCAGTTGCTCAATGCGCTGGCAACCTTGTTTTCCGCCGCGCCCTTGCACCGCAAAATTGCCGCTGCCTTGTTTATCCTGGTGGCGGTTTTTGTTTTATGGCAGGGGCCGGCGCCGACAGGTGAAGTGCATGGCAGCGTGACCCAGGTGGCCGATGGCGATACGCTGACGGTGCTGGATGGTGCCGGCCAGGCGCACAAGATACGTCTGGCTTTTATTGATGCGCCGGAGCGTGCCCAGGCGGGTGGCAATGCGGCACGGGATGCCTTGAAATCCTGGGTGAGCGGGCGCGAAGTCCGGGTGCTTGTGCTGGAGCAGGATCAGTATGGGCGCAGCGTAGGCCAAGTCTGGCTGGATGGGCGCGATATCAATCTGGCGCTGGTCGATAGTGGCCAGGCCTGGCATTACCTGCAATACGCCAAGGGCAGGCAAGCCGCCAGCGACTACACGCGCTACCAGATGGCGGAGAGGCAGGCGCGACAAGCGCATATCGGTTTGTGGCGGCATCAGGCCGAGCCGCCATGGCGCTGGCGCGCCCGCCAGAGAGGGGCTAATCAGGCTGGCGGCTAGGCCTCGATTAATGCTTTTGGGTTAATAAAATAAGTCTAAATAATCAAATAGACTGAATATTGACGCGTATCAAGTCGTTAATATCCCATGTGGGTCATGATTGGACGTCTTCAACGTCCGCACAGGCTTAGTATGGCAGTCACCCTATACGATGATGGCATCCATAAATGCATCGGTTTTACCGAGCTTGTTCAGGGTGAAGGCATTCAGGCTAACCAGTTTGCAATCGTCAATAACGGCGAGGGGATGTTGCTCGACCCGGGTGGCAACCTGACCTATAAGCACCTGATCGCCGAGATGGCGAGTTTCTTCCTGCCTTCGCATACCCGTTATATTTTCGCATCGCATCAGGATCCTGACATTATCGCGTCGGCTAACGGCTGGTTGCTGATTACCGATGCCCAGATCCTGATTGCCGAAGAGTGGACCCGTTTTCTGCCGCACTTCTGTGTCAAGGGCGTGACAGAAGGCCGTCTCATTGCCATCCCGCCGCGTGGCATGCGGGTCAGTCTGGGCGGTGCCAGCCTCGATATCATTCCCGCCCACTATTTACATACAGTCGGCTTTTTTCAGGTGTATGACCCGATCAGCAAGATCCTGTTTTCCGGTGACATTGGTGCGTCGCTGGTCAGTGGTGCCGATGCGGCAAGTCCGGTCGAAGACTTCGAGCGCCACTTGCAGGATGCGCATATGCAGGCTTTTCACCGCCGCTATATGAGCAATAACAAGGCCTGCCGGCTGTGGGTGCAAATGGTGCGCCAGATGGACGTCGAGTGGATTGTTCCCCAGCATGGCAGCTCGTTTCGCGGCAAGGAAATGGTCGGCCGCTTTCTTGACTGGTTCGAGACTTTGGAGTGCGGTACCGATTTGCTGACGCCATCCGATTTCCCGCCCCCATCCGTGATGGTGTGCTGATATGTCGGACTTGGCTTTGTTGCTGTCGGCGCTGGGCCTGGTGCTGCTGTTGTGGTTTGTCCGGCTATGGCAGCGCCGCTTGGCATCCGATGTGATGGTGCCGCCGCCAGTGTGCGCAGCTGTCGAGCCGGGTGTGCCACCGGTACAGGGCGATGGCGAGCAGCCTAGCGATCAGATCGATGTCCATACCGTTGAGCCATTGACCGAAGCACAGGTCTATCTTTCCTTCGGCTACACCCAGCGCGCCGCCGATACCCTGCGTGCCTGCATCGAGAGGGATGGGGCTAACCAGGAAGTACTGGAAATACTGTGCCGGCTTTATCTGGAATTAGGTGAACTGGACGGCTATTGCGACATCCTGCCGCTGCGCCAGTTAACGCCTGCAGCACTGGAAATGGCGGTGCGTGCCGGATTGGCGCTTGACCGCAATCATTTGGGGCTGAGAGTGCTGGCCGATGAGGCGCTGCAGATGGGGCCGGAGGCATTTACGGCTGTCGATATACCTGCTGACGACAAGGCAGGGCGGATGTCGTCCCCCATGCCTGCCGCCGCAGTCGCGACCACGGCAGTGCAGGCTGATGCCGACCCCGCAGGTGTGTGCCTGATTGACGGGGCGGGGGCGGTGCTGCGTTCACTGGAGCCAGATGAGACGCGGGTCATTTGCTTGTTTGTGCCGGCGCAGCGTCGTGTGCGCCTGTTGCTGGCGGCTAATGATAGTGACCATGCTTTGCCGGCGCTACGCGAAGCATTACGCGAAACACCCGGCAAACCTTCCCTATTGATCGACCTGCTGCAAGTGCATTACCAGCACCGCAATATCGATGCTTATGCATTGGCCTTGTGGCAGCTGTTTGTCGTAATGGGGGAAGCGGGGGCAAGCTTGCGTGAAAAACTGCTGCATCACGGGCTGGCCTTGGGTTACCACCCCGCGTTCGCCGAGCTGGCACAGGCTGACAGTCGCATGGTGCTCGAAGCAATAGGGCAGCGCTACGGTTTTGTCCGTAGTCGTCCGCTTGCTAAAGCGAAGCTGTGGCTGGTCGAGAAGATGGCAGACGCTGGCGAACCAATGGCTGCGAGTGTGCTGGAAGAAGCGGATGCCTACCTGACTTTCGGCCAGCTGGAGGCTGCGCTGGAGCTGCTTGAGCGCAGTATTGCCAGCACGCCGGCGCAGCTTGAGCTCTATCCGCCCTTACTGGCCTTGTATGAAAAAATGGAAGACTTGCCCGGATTGCTCGCGCTGCAACACACCTTGCTGCATGGCACACAGGCGCTGCCGGATGAAGGCGCAGTGATGATCAACACTCTTATCCGGCGCCTGCAAAGGCCTGCCGAGGTGGCCTGATAGATGATGACCACGGTCGATGCCCACACCCTGATGGTGCTGGCGCTAGGGATGGATGTACGCAAGCTGGCCATTTTGCGCATGGCTTTTCGCATGCACAAGGCGATACGGTACCAACTGTCCGAATCTGTTCATGATGTGCCGGTACTGGCCATTGTCGATGTTGACAGCCCGCAAGGCTGGGCAGTCTGGGATGGCTTTCGGGCCGCGCATCCCGCCTTGCCTGCATTGATTGTTTCCTCTTTTGCGATCACGGATGCGCCCGCGCCGGTGTTGCCTAAGCCTATCCGCGTCGAGACCCTGTTCCCCGCCTTGCAACAGTTGCTGCTGGATAAGACTGTCGTGGCAGAGCGCAGCCCGCTTGTCGCCGCGCAGGCTGAGGTTGCGCTGGCTGAAGCGCCGCGTGTTGCCGCTATTTCCCATGCAATAGCCGAGCCGGTTTCTTCCGGCACTGCCGTGCCAGCGCTCGAGATGACGGCAGCCATGCCTGCATCCGACTGCGATGGCCAGCCGGATCATCCTGTGCTTTCTGTGGCGCAAAAAACGGATACGGCACCTCAGGTATTGCCCAGGGCGGTTGCGGTATGGCCGCAGGCCATGGGCAGTTTTGACCCGAATGCCGGCTTGTATGGTGTGCTGCGCACCTTGTACCGCAAACGGCGCAGTGCTGCGGTGCTGGCTCATGGCAAGGTTGTGCTGCACTTTTATCCGGCTCAGGAAAAGTGTGAACTGCTTGCCGATCTGGCGCTATTGCTTCAGCTGTGCGCAGCGCCCAAGAGTGAGTTACGTCTGGCGGTGTTGCCGGATGGGCAGGAGAGTGCGCGACCCGATGCCCCAAGCGCACACGCGGTGCTATGGCAAGTTGCGTTATGGACCGCCCGCGGGCGCATGCCTCGCGGGCTTGACGGTAATAGCCAGCTGCGTTTACGGCACTGGCCCAACCTGACCCGGTTGGCCGCCATTCCCGATGCTATGCGCATGGCTGCTTTCTGGACGCGCACACCGGCTAGCGCATGTATGGCGCAGCGCATGTTGGGGCTGCAAGCGTCCGATCTGTGCAATTTCATTGCGGCATGCCTTGCTATTGACTTGCTTGATGCCCGTTTGTCTGCGGCCGCATGTAGCCCGCCGCCCATGGTGCAACCCTTGCCCGACGTCGCGCGTCGTGGCCTGCTTTCCCGCCTGCTCGTGCGTTTGCGCGGGGCTTAAGATCAGGAATCGATATGCGTCAACAGGATAACAAGATCATCTTTACCGGCCCTGTCGGTGCCGGCAAGACAACGGCCATTGGCAGTATCAGCGAGATTAGCCCGGTCAGTACGGATGTGCAGGCCAGTGACATGACGCTTAATCGCAAAGGCGAGACCACCATCGCGCTCGACTATGGACTGATGCAACTGGGCGATGGCGTGCGCGTGCATCTGTACGGCACGCCGGGGCAGGAGCGTTTTGACTTTATGTGGGAGATCATCAGCAAGGGGGCGATTGGTCTGATTGTCCTGATCGATAACAGCCGGCCCAATCCCAGTGGCGATCTGCAGTTCTTTCTGAACGCATTCAAGACGCTGCGTACGCATGCGCCGCTGGTGATCGGCGTGACCAAGACGGATCAGGCACCACAACCTTCCGTTGAGGTCTACGCGACCTTGCTGGAAAAATTTGGTCTGCATCCGCCGATTCTTGAGGTTGATCCGCGCAATGGCGACGAGGTTCGCCAGTTGCTGATGGCCTTGCTTTTTACCATTGATCCAGGGCTGGAGGGCTGAGATGCAAGGGAGCTACCAGTTATGCGGTCCCTACTATGCCAGAGCAACGCCGGGTGGGGCCTACTACGCCGCGACAACGACGCGTCAAGATCCGGGGCGCAATATGATGCTGCATATCCTGCGCGATGGCGCACGGGTGCCGCTGGATGGTGCCACCTTGAGTCGCTGGTTCCCGGATGATGCGCCCGAGGTGTTGGCCGAACGCCTGTACCGCCTGCAAAAACTGGAGTTCGTCGAGGCGCAGCTGACACCGCAGCCGCCGCAAGATACCCGTCTGGAAGTGCTGCTGCCGCCATGGCTAAGCCTGTTGTCGGAAAGTGGCCGCGCCTTGCTGGCTGATGATAATGGCTTGTGTTATGCCAATTCAGGGTTTGCCCACGAAACGGCCGAAGAATTGTCGGCATTGGGTGGCGACTTGATTCAGTTGACCCATCGTCACCATCGGCTGCTGCACAATAATTTACAGCTGGCGAGTCAGGCGTGGGCACTGACGGCGCCAGATGGTCAGGCTGAACTTAGCTTTCACCCCATTTTGATTGGTGAGCAGCCGTTTATGCTGGTGATCGGGGGCGCCCCCAGATTGAATTCGTCGGCACTGGTCGACCTGATCGAGGCGCTTTGCCGCCGTTATACCTGACCCAAGGAATTCCCGGAGAAAAACCCATGCGTGAACAAATGCTCAAATCGATACTCAGCGACTTGAACGGCGCCAGCGCCGATATAGAGGCTTCTGCGATTATTTCGGCCGACGGGCTGACCATGGCAGCTTTGCTGCCACAGAGTGTGGATGAGGACCGTGTCGGTGCGATGGCCGCCGCGATGCTGTCGCTGGGCGAGCGTACCGCACGCGAGCTGGCACGCGGCACGCTGGAGCAGGTGATGATCAAGGGGGAGGAGGGTTATATCTTGATGAGCTACGCCGGGCGCGACGCTGTGTTGACGGTGATTGCCCGCAAGGAAGCCAAGCTTGGCCTGATCTTCCTTGATGCCCGCCGCGCGGCAAAAAGCGTCGCTGAAATCCTGTAGCCGGCTCGCCGGTGTATGCCCTTATGGCTGGGGGGTGCTGTCTGCATGATTGATGTGAGGCAGACATCAATCATGCAGACAGCTAGGGCGCGAGTGTCGCGAGCCAGCGGGTAATGCGCTGGGCTACACTTTCCCAGCCTGCGTCCAGCATCATCATATGGGCGAGTTCCGGCAATATTTCTGCGTCTACACCCAGTCGCGTTGCACAACTGGCAACATCTGAGAGCGTGATGATTTTGTCTTGCCCTGCGCCTAGTACCAGTGCCGGCGTACCATGCAAACGGTGCTGCCACAGCGGGTTGACCAAGGTCATGTCCATAATCGCGCGCTGACTTTCCTGTTGCGAGCGCTGTGCCAGCAGCGCGACATCTTCCTCTTGTGCCGCATTCGAAAACAGTAGGGCACGTATTTCTGCCATAAAACGGTCTGCCATCGGTCCCGGGCTTGCCTGATAGCGGTTTAGCGCCAGCAGCAACTCTGGGGTGTAAGTCAGCATATTCAGGGCGGAGGCCGTCAGTCCCAGCGGGGAGACCGAGGCTAAGAATGCGGCACCAGGCAGGGTATGGCGGGTCAGGTATTGCTGCAGCACAAAGCCGCCCATGGAGTGGCCGATGACGATGGGGGCGCACTCTAGAGCGGAAATAGTGCGGGTCAGATTGTCGACATAGTCCTGAATGCTGATGGCGGCCAGATAGGATTTGCCTTCGCTGGATGCATGACCTTCCAGACTCAGCGCCAGACAGTCGTAGCCTTGGGCGTTGAACCACGGCATAAAATGGCGTTGCCAGCACCAGGCACCACTGAAAGCGCCATGGACAAATAAAAGCGGCGGCCCTTTGGGCGCGCCGCTGGCGGGGCTATGGAGCAGTTCTAGTTTTGCGGGCATTTACAGGATTTCAGTTGCATAGTCGGCCAGACGCGAGCGTTCGCCGCGCTGCAAGGTGATATGGCCGGCATAAGCCCAGCCCTTGAAACGGTCGACGACGTAAGTCAGTCCGGAACTGCCTTCGGTCAGATAAGGCGTATCTATCTGCGAAATATTGCCTAAGCATACCACCTTGGTGCCGGGGCCGGCGCGGGTAATCAGTGTTTTCATCTGCTTGGGGGTGAGGTTTTGTGCCTCGTCTATGATCAGGTATTTGTTGAGGAAGGTGCGGCCGCGCATGAAATTCAGGCTCTTGACCTTGATGCGCGAGCGGATCAGGTCGCGGGTTGCGGCGCGCCCCCAGTCGCCGCCATCGTCTTCGCTATGGCCCAGTACATCGAGGTTGTCTTCCAGTGCACCCATCCAGGGTGCCATTTTTTCTTCTTCGGTACCGGGCAAAAAGCCGATATCTTCTCCGACCGGGATGGTGACGCGGGTCATGATGATTTCGCTATAGCGTTTGTCTTCCAGCGTCTGGGCAAGACCGGCAGCCAGCGTCAGCAGGGTCTTGCCGGTGCCGGCCTGGCCCAGCAGGCTGACAAAATCGATCTCGGGGTCCATCAGCAGATTGAGCGCGAAGCTTTGTTCGCGGTTGCGCGCAGTAATGCCCCAGATATTATTCTTGCTGTGGCTGTAGTCCTTTAGTGTTTCCAGCGTGGCTTCCAGTCCTTCAAGTCGGATCACTCGCAGCAGCAAGGGTTGCTCGCCTTGCTGGAACAAGAGTTGGTTGCGGTAAAGCGCGGCCACGTCCGGGCCATTGATCTTGTAGTAGCTGCGGCCGTGCTCGGTCCATGACTGGACATCATTTCCGTTGCGCTCCCAGAAACCGGTATCGATTTCACGGCTGCCGGTGTAGAGCAGGTCGCTGTCTTCCAGCACCTTGTCGTTAAAGTAGTCTTCCGCATCCAGCGACAGTGCGCGTGCCTTGATGCGCATATTGATGTCTTTGGATACCAGAACCACCGGCCGCTCGGGGTGTAACTCCTTGAGTGCGCGCACAATGCCGAGGATCTGGTTGTCGGCTTTTCCGGTTGGCATGGATGCCGGCAAAACGCTATGGATGATCTGCGTTTGCAGTAATAAATGGCCGCTGGCTGCGCCCTTGCTGGAGCCCTGTAGCGGAATGCCCAGTTCGATCGGGCTGTCGCTGCTGCGCAGGATTTCATCGAGAAAACGACTGGTCTGGCGCGCATTGCGCGCCACTTCGGACATGCCGCTTTTGTGCATGTCCAGCTCTTCCAGCGTAATGATGGGAATGAAAACGTCGTGTTCCTGAAAGCGGAACAAGCTGGTCGGGTCATGCAGCAGCACATTGGTGTCAAGCACGAAGAGTTTACGTGTTGGCGCTTTCTTGCGTGTCGTCATGATGATGCTCCTTAACAGGATCGACCGGCTTGCCCGGCCCGGTTTACAGCCCCTTGATATAGGCGAGAACCTCGGCGGCGTGTTCTGCCACCTTGACGCCGCGCCAGCTTTTGAGAATCTGGTTGTCGGCGCCAATCACGAAAGTACTGCGCTCAATGCCTCGCACTTCTTTACCGTACATTTTCTTTTGCTTGATTACGTCAAACAAGCCGCAGGCCACTTCTTCGCTGTCCGACAGCAAGGCAAAAGGCAGACTGAACTTGGTCTTGAAGTTCTCGTGCGACTTGAGGCTGTCGCGCGAAATGCCGGCAATGTCGGCGCCTGCAGCCTGAAATTCACTATACAGGTCACGGAAGGCGGCTGCCTCGTTGCTGCAGCCTGGGGTGTTGTCTTTGGGGTAGAAATACAGCACCAGCGGCTTCTGAGCCGCGGACAGGGTAAAGCTCAGGCCGGAGGTGGCGGGCAGGGTGAAATCGGGGCAGGTTTGGCCGTCCATAAAATATCCTCTTATTGTTTGCGATGGGGTGCAGCTAATTGGCCTTGGGCGCGTGGCTCTCAAGCCTTGGTGTCAACGCTCTGGCCCAGATGGGCAGGGTTATTAAGCTGGGCCGGTGCCGGCACGCTTTGCAGCAGGGCCAACGCCCCTTGAGCCTCTATCTGTGTGGCTTTTTTCAGCATGCTGATCTGCACGCTTTGCTGCACTTGCGCCTGTTGCATTTGACTGATGGCTTCCATGACCCTCTCCCGATAGTGATGAACTATGACAGAATACACCGGTTTAATCACATCCCGTGCGGCAAGCTGATAAAATGCCCGCCATCAATCGCCCACAGGAATAACCATCATGAGTGCAACTCGCCACAGTCCGCTGCTGATTCTGGGTTCCGGCCCTGCCGGCTACACTGCTGCCGTTTACGCGGCGCGTGCCAACCTGAAGCCGGTGCTGATTACCGGCATGGCGCAAGGCGGCCAGCTGATGACGACCACCGATGTGGACAACTGGCCGGCCGATGCTGAAGGCGTGATGGGGCCGGATCTGATGCAGCGTTTCCAGCAGCATGCCGAACGCTTCGGCACCGAAATGATTTTCGACCAGATCCACACCACCTATGTGCAGGAAAAGCCTATCCGTCTGGTAGGCGATGCCGGTGAGTACACCTGCGACGCCCTGATTATCGCCACTGGCGCGTCGGCCCAGTATCTGGGTCTGCCTTCGGAAGAAGCCTTTTCCGGCAAGGGCGTATCCGCCTGCGCCACTTGCGACGGTTTCTTCTATCGCAACCAGGATGTTGCGGTAATCGGTGGCGGCAATACTGCAGTGGAAGAAGCGCTGTATCTGGCCAATATCGCACGCCATGTGACGCTGGTTCATCGCCGCGACACCTTCCGTGCCGAGAAGATTCTGGTCGACAAGCTGATGGCACGCGTCGCCGAAGGCAAGATCACGCTCAAGCTCAATGCCAATCTGGATGAAGTGCTGGGCGACGCCAGCGGCGTAACCGGTGCCCGTCTGCGTGGCAACGACGGCTCGCTGGAAGACATCAAGCTGATGGGCGTGTTTATCGCGATCGGCCACAAGCCGAACACCGATATTTTCAAGGGTCAACTCGAGATGGATGCCACCGGCTACCTGGTCACGCAGGGTGGCCGCGACGGTAACGCGACCGCCACCAGCGTAGCGGGTGTATTCGCGGCTGGCGACGTGCAGGATCATATCTACCGTCAGGCGGTGACCAGTGCCGCCTCGGGCTGCCAGGCTGCGCTGGATGCCGAGCGCTACCTTGATCAGCTGAAGTAAATCTTGAAGGCTTACAAGGCCGAGCTCAAAAAGCTCAAGCAACAGGTAAGGCCCAAGGCCTTGCCTGTTGTGCGTTCTGCGCCTGCGCCTGAAAAAAACGAAGAACCCGACTTTGCCCGGCTGTTTGCCGATGTCAAACCGCTGAAGCACGCGGCACGCGCACCCGACACCCGCCCCAAACCACCGCATTGGCCTCGTCATGGCAAGGACAATTATGGCAGCAGCGACGCGCTGGACGAACATCTGCTGCATGAGATGAGTGGCTGGTTCGAGCGCGACGAGCAGGCAGGGAGTTTTTTGGGGAATGGGCTGCCACCGGGCACGCTGAAAAAACTGCGCGGCGGGCACTGGCCGGTGGTGGCTACGCTGGATCTGCATGGCACCAACCGCTATGAGGCACATAGCCTGCTGGCGCTATTTCTGCATCGCGCCCGCGCACTGGGTAACTGTGTGCGCGTGATCCACGGCATGGGCTATGGCTCGCGCGGCACGCCGGTGCTGCCGCGCATGGTGCGCCACTGGCTGATGCACCACCCGCAAGTCCTCGCTTTTTGCACCTCCAACGCCCGTGATGGCGGCGATGGTGCGCTTCTGGTTTTGCTCAAGCGTAGCGCGGTGTCGCGCGAAGACTGACGCCTGCGTTTGCCTGAGCACGCGCAGGCGTTGGTGTTTACTCCGAGCGCCGGCGGCGTGCTTCTTCCAGCAGATAGACCTGATAGTCGTCCAGATCGCCATCGAAGTCCTGTACCCCGCCACGCGAAACCAGCCAAAACTCGTCACATACCGCGCGCAGCAAGGCGCGGTCGTGGCTGACCAGCATCACCGAACCTTCAAACTCGTTGAGCGCGACGCTGAGCGCCTCGCGGGTGGCCAGATCCAGATGGTTGGTCGGTTCATCCAGCAGCAAGAGGTTGGGGCGCTGCCAGACCAGCATGCACAGCACCAGCCGCGCTTTCTCGCCGCCGCTCATGCTGCCTACTGCCTGCTTGACCATGTCGCCACTAAAATTGAAAGTGCCGAGGAAGTTGCGCAGACCCTGCTCGCGGCAATCGGCCGCATTGGGGCGGATGGCAGCCGGAATGTCGCGCGCCAGCCGGAACATATGTTCCAGCGGGTTGTCTTCGGGGCGCAGCACGTCCAGTTCCTGCTGCGAGAAGTAACCGATATTCAACCCCTTGCCGCGGATGATTTCGCCGGAAATCGGGTTGAGTGCGCCGGCAACAGTTTTGACCAGCGTCGACTTGCCCTGGCCGTTGGCACCCAGAATGCCGATGCGCTGGCCGGCCAGTACCGAGCGGCTGACCTGCTGGACGATGGTGGTCGGCGGCGTGCCCTCGGCGCTGCCTTCTGCTGGCGGATAACCGAAGGCGGCTTCGGCGATGGTCAGCATCGGGTTGGGCAGGCTCATCGGCTCCTTGAACTCGAACTGGAAGTCGGCATCGGCCAGTACCGGTGCAATCTTTTCCATGCGCTCCAGTGCCTTGACACGGCTTTGTGCCTGCTTGGCCTTGCTGGCCTTGGCCTTGAAACGGTCGATGAACTTTTGCAGGTGCGCCATCTTTTCCTGCTGCTTGGCCTGTGCCGCCTGTTGCAGCAGCATCTGCTCGGCCCGCATGTCTTCAAATTTGCTGTAGTTGCCGCCGTAGCGCACCAGCTGGCCATGGTCGATATGCAGCGTCACATTGGTAACGGCATCGAGAAATTCACGGTCATGGCTGATCACCACCATGGTGCCGCCATAGTTCTTCAGCCAGGCTTCCAGCCAGACCAGCGCATCGAGGTCAAGGTGGTTGGTCGGTTCGTCCAGCAGCAGCAGGTCGGACGGGCACATCAGCGCACGTGCCAGTTGCAGGCGCATGCGCCAGCCGCCGGAGAAGCTGTTGACCGGCAGATCCAGTTCGGCCACCTTGAAGCCCAGCCCCAGAATCAGCGATTGCGCGCGCGCGGCGGCATCGTGTTCGCCGGCGTCATTCAGCGCCATATAGGCATGGGCCATGGCCATGCCGTCATCTCCGGCTTCGGCTTCCATGACCTCGGCGCGCGCCGCCAGCAGGACGGTATCGCCTTCGATCACGAATTCGGTCGCGCTTTGCGCGGTTTCCGGCATGTCCTGTGCTACCTGTGCCATGCGCCATTGGCTGGGAATGGAGAATTCGCCGCTGTCTTCGTGCAGCGTGCCGTTGAGCATGGCAAACAGGGAGGATTTGCCCGCGCCATTGCGCCCGACCAGACCGACTTTTTCGCCGGGGGTGAGCGTGACCGAGGTATTGTCCAACAGGACTTTAGTGCCGCGACGCAAGGCCACGTTTTTCAGAATAATCATGGAGAGTGCCGACCGGCGGGTGTTGTATGCGTTAAAAGGCGGGTATTGCTTGCGACAGCCAAAGCGGCTGCAATATTGCCACCTTGCCATGCCGGCAGGGTGGCGCGTCATCATTGTTTGTGGCAGTAACGCCGGCGTTGCACTGGCAAACCGGCATTCGCTAAAACGATGGCCGGGTTTACTTCCACACCGGCTTGGGCGGGGTGCCTTCGGATACGGTCAGGATCTCGTAGCCGGTGTCGGTGACGAGCAGGGTATGCTCCCATTGTGCCGACAGGCTTCGATCCTTGGTGACTACGGTCCAGTTGTCAGCCAGCATGCGAAGGTGGCGTTTGCCCTGGTTGATCATGGGCTCGATGGTGAAAATCATGCCGGCCTGAATTTCGACGCCGGTGCCCGGGCGACCGTAATGCAACACCTGGGGTTCTTCGTGGAATTTGGTGCCGATGCCGTGGCCGCAGAATTCCTGTACCACGCTATAACCGGCTTTTTCCGCATGCTGCTGGATGGCGTAGCCGATATCGCCCAGACGCGCACCCGGCTTGACCTTTTCTATCCCTTTCCACATGCATTCGTAAGTCACGCGGCACAGTCGGCGGGCGTGCTCGCCGACTTCGCCGACGTAATACATGCGGCTGCTGTCGCCATGGTAGCCATCTTTGATGACCGTGATGTCGAGGTTGACGATCTCGCCGTTTTTGAGCGGCTTGTCGTTGGGGATGCCGTGGCAGATAACCGGACCAACCGAGCTGCAGATAGACTTGGGATAGGGTGTGCCGCCATCAGGAGCGTAGTTGAGCGGCGCCGGAATGGTGTCTTGCACATTGACCATATAGTCGTGGCACAGGCGGTCCAGCTCTTCGGTGGTGACACCGGGTTTAACAAAGGGCGTGATGTAATCCAGCACCTCGGACGCCAGGCGTCCGGCGATACGCATTTTTTCGATGTCCTGCGGAGTCTTGATGACGATGCTCATGGCGGTGTCGCAAAGAGTGTGATAACGCGCCATGGTAACAAAAACGGGCACCCTAAGGTACCCGTTGCGTTTCAAAGTGTTAAACGATCAGAAGTTGACGCGGATGCCTACACCGAAGGCTTGTGGATCGTTGCCTGCGGCGAGTACATCTTTGCCATCCTTGTCTTTGCCAGTGTAGATAGCATTATTTTGGAAGTTGACGCTGGCTGCGCTGTTGTTGTCGATCTTGGTAGCGTAGGCGTAGGCCTGTGTCTGTTTGGACAGGTTGTAAGTGCCGCCCAGAATCCACTGCGAAGCCTTGTAGTCGTCGCTATTGGCTGCGCCCTTGAGCTTGTCAAGTGCGCCATAGGACAGGCGAACCGAGCCTGCGCCGATGTTCTGCTGTACGCCCAGAGTCCAGTCGTTCTGCTTCAGGTCGTTGCCGACTGCCTGGTCTGCGCGTGCCCATTCGTAGCCGCCGATCAGCAGGGTGTCGGCGATCTTGTAGGAGGCGGTCAGCTTGTAGAATTCTTTTTTGTCGGTACCTGTTGCCGGGTTTTTCTGCTGGTCGTAACCAGCGCCGATTTTCAGGCCTTCCCAAGTGTACTGACCAGCAACAGACCAGCGGTTGTTGCTGGTGCTGGCTTCATCGGCTGCAAAGGATGCGCCCAGAACCAGGCCGCTCAGATTGCTGGTGGTGTAGCTGATGCTATTCTTGTAGCGGGCTTCACCACGGCTGAAGATCTGGCTGGCACCTTGGTTGCCGGCGGTGGTGTTGACCATCAGGTCCTGGCCGGTATCGGTCAGGCGCTTGTAGGCGGAGTCGTATTGACCCAGCAGTACGGTGCCGAGGGTCGCGTCGGACAGGCCAACGAAGCTGTTGCGCTGCGCCCAGGTGTTACCGCCGCCGTTGTCGTACAGAGATAGCGAATTTTCAACCTGCCATACGGCTTTCAGACCGTTGCCCAGATCTTCGTTGCCCTTGAAGCCGATGCGCGAGTTGTCGGAGTTGACGCGAGTTGTGCGTCCGTACTCCGAGTTCAGAACCGGTTTTTTGTTGGCATCGACGGCTTTGCCTGTTTTGCTGGTATCCGTGCCCGTGGCCTTGGCCGAATCAACGCTGCCAGCCATGAAACCATAGATTACGACGTCGGCGTGGGCGGCTACCGGCAGGGTGAACAGGGTGGCCAGGGCGATGGCGAGGGTTTTCTTTTGCATGCTTGCAGTGCTCCGTTTCGAGAGGGCTAAATTATTCAGGCATACCGGCCGCTTCTATGGCGGCTCGTTGCGTGTGTTAATTTAGCAACGAAACATTGCATGCATGTTGCAAAATGGGTAAAAAACCACATAGGGTTAACCCTATGTGTTGTTTTTACGCCAAAAACTTGTTGGGATAGATCTCGTCAATCAGGGTGCGGCAGTCGACAATGCGCAACTGGTTGTCGCGCGCGAAGTCCATCAGGAAGGTAAAGATGGACGGGTGAATTTTTTCCAGCTTCTTGTCGATGGCGACGCAGCGTACGCCATCGAGCAGCATGGGGCGGACAAACTGGTGGTAAGCCAGTTTCTGGTCCTCGCCGAAGGAGGACATGATGCCGGACAGTCGTTCGGCCCAGTCGCTGGGGCGGAAGGTGCGGCCTTCCTCGGTAATGCCTTGGATAACGATTTCGTAGGGATTGCAGATCATGATGGCGGCGCTTGCCTTGCAGGGTGGTTGTCTCTTATATCCGGCATGCTACGCGGGTGACCGCAGCATGCCGGAGAGTTATTCCGCCATTCTATCCTAGTTTCAGATGCGCTTGAATGGGGGGAGTGAAGACAGCAGCTTTTTTCCATAGCGCTGACGGGTGATGCGGTTGTCGAGTATGGTGACCCGCCCCCAGTCCTGTTCGGTGCGGATCAGGCGTCCTACCGCCTGAATCAGCTTGATCGATGCTTCGGGTACCGTGACTTCGATAAACGGGTTGCCGCCGCGCTTTTCAATCCAGCGCGCCAGTGTTTTGCCGACCGGATCATCCGGCATGGCAAACGGCAGTTTGGCGATGATGACGTGTACGCAGGCTTCGCCTGGCAGATCCAGTCCTTCCGAGAACGAGTCCAGCCCGAAGATCACACTGGCCGTGCCGTCCTTAATGCGCTGGTAATGGTTTTCCAGCAGCCTGCTTTTGGGTAGTTCGCCCTGTACCTGTACCGTGGCGCGCAAGGTGTCGGGCAGGGCGCTGGCGACTTCCTGCATCTGGCGGCGCGAAGAAAACAGCACCAGCGTGCCGACTGCCTGGGTTTCGTCTATCAGCTTGGGTAGCCAGTCGGCGATTTCGCGCGTATGTGCCGCCGGATCTTTGGGGCTGGCCGACAGTGGCGGCAGATAGAGTTCGCCTTGTTCGCTGAAATTGAACGGCGAATCCAGTGCGATGCAGCTCACTTCAGGCAGCCACTTCAGGCCGGTTTGCGACAGCAATAGATCAAACTCGCCCAGGGAGCGCAAGGTCGCCGAGGTCAATAGCGCTGCGGCGGCGCGGCGCCATAGCGTAGCGGCCAGGCTGGCGGCAGCGCTGACCGGCGAGGCGCAGAACTGGTAGTCGCCCTTGCCGTCGAGCTTGCGCGACACCCACTTGGCAATCGGTGGCGCATTCTCGTCGCTTTCCTTTTCGAACAAATCCCATACCGCGTTGAGCTGCTCGCTACGCGCAACAATAAAGCCCAGATCGGTTGAAGCCTTGTCCAGTGCGGGCGCTTCTTGCGGTTTGTCGCGCCGCACTTCGGCCAGTGCGTCGCTCATGCCGGAAATGTGCTTGTACAGCATGCGGGCCGCCAGTGCCATATTGCCGGCCGGCTGCTTCAGATGCTCGGGCAGGCAGCCGTCTTCCAATAGCCAGGTCGGCTCGGGGTTGCCGTCCGAGGCCGACAGAGCAGGCTCGCCGCCCAAGAGCCACAGCCATTCGGTCAGTGTCTCCATGCAGGCCGCTGCCGCTTCGATCGCGCCATTGCATAGCTCGGGCTTGGCAATATGGGTCTCGATACGCGCCGATAGTGCGGCGACTTTTTCCAGCCAGCCCATGGCTTGCGCCAGACTGTGTTCGGCGGCAAATTGATTGACCGCTTTTTTGGCCAGATGGTGCGCTTCGTCTATGCAGTAAAAACTGTCGTCCGGTGCCGGCAAAATCACGCCGCCGCCCATGGCGATGTCGGCCAGCATCAGGTCGTGGTTGGCTACCACGACATCGACGTTTTCCAGTGTGTCGCGGGCCAGGTAGAACGGACATTCTGCACGGTTGGGGCAACTGGTTTTGAGGCAGCCGTGCCTATCGTTGGTGACGCGAAACCACAGGTTGTCGTCGATGATGGTCGGCCAGCTGTCACGGTCGCCATTCCACTGGCGCTGATGAAAGGCCGAAGACAGGATGTTGAGCGTGTCCAGCTCCGCCTGTTCCGGTTTTTTGTCCCATAGCGCCAACGCAGGGTCGGGCGCAAACAGCGCATCCTGTGCGTGTTCGGCCGTCAGGCCATATAGCCGGTACGGGCACAGGTAGCGGCCACGCCCCTTGGCCAGCGCAAAAGTGAGCGGCAGCCCGCTGTTCTCGATGACAAAAGGCAGATCACGGTTAACCAGTTGCTCCTGCAGGGCAATGGTGGCACTGGTGACCACCAATTTTTTGCCGCGCATCTTCGCCATGACGCCGCCGGCCAGCAAATAGGCCAGACTCTTGCCGACACCGGTCGGCCCTTCGACCACGACGATGCTTTCCCCTTTGCGCTCCGGCAACTCCCCGTCTTCTATGCTTTTGCTACGCGAGAAAGCGTTGGCAATTTCAGCCAGCATACGGCGCTGGGCAGCGCGTGGACGGAATCCGGGCAGGTTGTCGGACAAGGTTTTGTAGTGGTCGCGGATCGCGTCTTTTTCGGCATCGGTAAGCATGGCGCGATTGTAACGTATGGGGGCTATGTGCGGTCGCAAAATGACGGCGCCCCCACAACTGGATACGATAGCCAAACGGCATTGATTGTCACAATAATGAAGCTGGACGAGATGGTGCGGTTGCTGCCGCCTACGTTCGCAGGAGAACCAGAATGAATCCTGTAAGTCGCGTGTTGATCGTCAGTCACGATGCGGTGCTGGCCCGCGCCATGAGCAAGGGGCTGCAACTGGCCGCACAGACGCTTCCCAACCTTTTTGGCCTGTGTTTTTCCACGGCGGCGTCGCCACAAAATGCGCTGGCGGATATTGCCGCAGATGGCGAGCTGCAGATGGTGCTGGTTGACCGTTATTTGCAGAGCGGCGGCTCCTATGGTGATGTGGTGGCGCTGCTTAATGCGATCGGCGAGTACCGCCCGGAGTTGTCGTGTTATGTCTTGCTGGGGGACGAGGACGAAAAGCTGCAGATAGACGAGCTGGCCAGTCATGCGCTGAGCGGCTATTTCTATCGGGACGAGGCGGATTATCCGGGGTGGTTTCGCATTCTGAGTGCCGAGCTTGCCGAGAAGTCGGCAACGCCTTTTTACGACGCTTTACGGCGCTATGTTTCCATGGCCAAGGATTCCTGGCATACGCCGGGCCACTGTGGCGGCGAGTCCTTGCGCGGCAGTCCGTGGGTCGGAGATTTTCACGAGTTTGTCGGCGAGAACATGCTGCGTGCCGATTTGTCGGTGTCGGTGCCCATGCTGGACTCGCTGATGCACCCGACCGGGGTGATTGCCGAAGCGCAAGCGCTGGCGGCCAAGGCGTTTGGTGCGCGCGAAACCTATTTCGCCACCAATGGCACGTCGACTTCG
>NZ_RJTZ01000067.1:0-18702 GCF_024343515.1 Aquitalea sp. S1-19
GATGCTGATCGCCAAGAACCGCGCCGGCTACGGCCGCCTGTGCGAACTCTTGGCTGCGGCCTTTACCGGCAACCAGGTGCGCGGACGCGCCGAGATCAAGCGCGAGTGGCTGGAAGACGGCGACAATAGTCAGCTGATTTGCCTGTCCGGCGCGCAACTGGGCGATATCGGCGTCTCGCTAAGCAATGGCAACCCGGAAGAAGCACTGGCACGGGCACAAAGCTGGGCGCGCCTGTTTCCCGACAGCTTCTATCTGGAAATCCAGCGCGTGGACAACCCGCAGGTCGAGGCCATCGTGCAGGCTACCTTGCGTCTGGCCGGTGAAGCGGGCCTGCCGGTGGTGGCCACCCACCCCATCCAGTTTATGGATGCGGACGACTATATGGCGCACGAGGCGCGGGTGTGTATCGCCGAAGGCTTTACCCTGTCCGACAAGCGCCGGCAAAAGAAATTTGCCGACTGCCAGTACTTCCTTAGCAGCGCGCAAATGCTGGAACGCTTCGCCGATGTACCCGAGGCGCTGCAAAACTCGGTCGAAATCGCCAAGCGCTGTAATTTCACCGTCGAGCTGGGCACCAACTACCTGCCGGACTTCCCGACACCGGACGGCATGAGTCTGGACGACTTTATGGTGCAGGAGGCGAAAAAAGGTCTGGAAGAGCGGCTGATCGAGCTGTATCCGCAAGCCGAGGAGCGCGAGAACCAGCGTGCACGCTACGTTGACCGCCTCAAGTTCGAGACCGACACCATCATCCAGATGGGGTTTCCCGGCTACTTTTTGATCGTGGCAGACTTTATCAACTGGGCCAAGCATAACGGCTGCCCGGTGGGGCCAGGCCGCGGCTCGGGTGCAGGTTCCCTGGTTGCCTACAGCCTGAAGATTACCGATATCGACCCGCTGGAATATGCACTGCTGTTCGAGCGCTTCCTTAACCCGGAACGGGTTTCCATGCCCGACTTCGACGTCGACTTCTGCCAGGACAACCGCTACCGCGTCATCGAATACGTGCGCCAGACCTATGGCCAGGAGGCGGTGTCGCAGATTGCCACCTTCGGCACCATGGCGGCCAAGGCGGTGATCCGTGATGTGGGGCGCGTGCTCGACCTGCCATATATGTTCTGTGACCAGCTGTCCAAGCTGATTCCGGCCGCACCGGGCAAACAGTACTCGCTGGACGATGCGGTCGCGATGGAGCCGGTACTGAAAGAGCGGCTGGAAAACGAGGAAGAAGTCGCCCAACTATGGGTGCTGGCCAAGAAGCTGGAGGGTCTGACCCGCGGCATCGGCATGCACGCGGGCGGCGTTCTGATCGCACCGGGCAAGCTGACCGATTTCTGCCCGCTGTATCAGGCATCAGGCGAAGACGCAGTCTCGGTATCCATGCTGGACAAGGACGATGTCGAAAAAATCGGTCTGGTGAAGTTCGACTTTCTGGGCCTCAGAAACCTGACCATCATCGATCTGGCTGCACGCTATATCAAGCAACTGGATCCAACCTTCGACACCGACCTGAACCTGCTGGAGTTCACCGACCCGGCGGCCTACCGCATCTTGCAGACCGCCAATACCACCGCCGTGTTCCAGCTGGAATCGGACGGCATGAAGCGCCTGCTGGAGAAGCTCAAGCCCGACCGTTTTGAAGACATCATCGCCGTGCTGGCGCTGTACCGGCCGGGCCCGCTGGGTTCGGGCATGGTGGACGACTTTATCCTGCGTAAAGCCGGCAAGCAGGCGGTGGACTACTTCCATCCTGACCTGACCGCCTGCCTGGACCCGACCTATGGCGTGATCGTGTATCAGGAACAGGTGATGCAGATCTCGCAGATCATCGGCGGCTATACCCTGGGCGGCGCCGACATGCTGCGCCGGGCGATGGGCAAGAAAAAAGCCGAGGAGATGGACAAGCACCGCGGCATCTTCACCGAAGGCGCAGAAAAAAAGGGCTACACCAAGGAACTGGCCACCCATCTGTTTGACCTGATGGCGATGTTTGCCGAATACGGCTTTAACAAATCGCACACCGCCGCCTACGCCGTGGTGTCCTACCAGACGGCGTGGCTCAAGGCGCACCACTGTTCGGCCTTTATGGCAGCAACCATGTCCAGCGAACTGGACAATACCGACCAGCTCAAGATTTTTTACGATGATGCGCTGGCCAACGGCCTCACCTTCCTGCCGCCCGACGTCAACCAGGGCTTCTACCGCTTTGTGCCGACCGACCGCAGCCATATCCGCTATGCGCTGGGTGCGATCAAGGGCACGGGCGAAGCGGCGGTCGAGCACATTATCGCGGTGCGCGAGGCCAGCGGCCCGTTCAAGGATCTGTTCGATTTTTGCAGCCGTACCGACAAACGCATCGTCAACAAACGCACGGTCGAAGCGCTGATACGCGCCGGCGCATTCGATGCACTGGATAGCAACCGCGCCAGACTGTTCGCCAATGTCGCTCTGGCACTGGAAGCGGCCAGTCAGGAAGCGGCCAACGAGGGTCAGGGCGGGCTGTTCGATATGTTCGGCGACGATGTGGTGCCGCCAGTTCCTATGGTGGAGACCCGCGCCTGGACGCCAGCGGTGCAACTGGCCGAAGAAAAACAGGCCATCGGCTACTATCTGTCCGGCCACCCGTTCAAGTCGTATGAAAAAGAGGTGCGCGGCTTTATCAAAACGCCGCTATCCCGTCTGGTGCCGCGCAAGGAGCCGCAGCTACTGGCAGGCTTTGTCACCGGCATCCGCGTCAAGGTGGGCAATCGCGGCAAGATGGCTTTCGTGCAACTGGATGACGGCAGTGCCAAGCTGGAGGTATCGCTGTTTGCCGAAGGCTTTGACGCCAACCGCGACCGCCTGAAAGAAGACACCGTTCTGGTGGTGGAAGGCAAAGTCAGCGAGGACAAGTTCTCCGGCGGCCTGCGCATTATCGCCGAACATGTCTACCAGCTGGGCGAGGCGCGCAGCCGCTATGCGCGCTCGCTGGCTATCCAGCTGGATCACACCGCCGATGTGGGCAAGCTCAGAAGCACCTTGGTCGATTACAAAAGCGAAGAAGCCGGCTGCCCGGTACGCCTGCACTACAACAACGGTCAGGCCAAGGGCGAATTGATGCTGCCGCCGGCATGGGGGGTCAGGCTGGATGATGCGCTGCTGCTGGCGCTAGCCGATACGCTGGGCGAGAGCCGCGCCAAAATCATCTGGTAAGACCTACATCGGCAGGTGCGGCGCCATCACATTGATGGCCTGCACCGCGCGGCGGTAACGGGCATGGGCGCGCGACACGGTGGAGACGGACAAATCCATCTGCCGCGCCGCGCCGCTGCAGGTCATGCCCTCAATCTCGATCAGCCATACCGCCTCGCGCGAGCGCTTTTTCAGCCCGATCAGGTTGGCAACCTGATTAAAGAGTTCCAGTCTCATTGCATGCTCCCTTTTTTTCCAGCATAGTGGCTTGCAAAAAAAACGCATGCATTTGCGTCCGCCAGCCACAGGCAAGGAACCCGCCGTGATTACCGTCTACCACCCTGAACATCAGCAAAGCTATATCGCCGCCCTGTCCCGCCTCTTGCCCGGGCATACCGTCAGCAACCAGAGCGAACCTTGTACACGCTATGCGGTGGTATGGAACCCGCCCGAGGGCTTTTTTAGCGGCCTCTCGGGCGTGCAAGGGGTATTTGCACTGGGCGCGGGGGTCGATCGCCTGCTGGGCCGGCAGGATCTCGCAAGCGACATCCCCATCTACCGACTGACCGATGCCGGCATGGCCGAACAAATGATCGAATATGCACGCTATGGCGTGCTGCACTGGCAGCGCAGCTTCGATTTTTACCGCACACAGCAGCAGGCGCAGCAATGGCAGGTTCAGCCGGACAGGCGCAAGGCCGACACGCGCATCAGTGTCTTGGGGCTGGGTGAAATGGGCGGGCGCGTCGCGGCGGCGCTGGCGGGGGATGGCTATTGCGTCAGCGGCTATAGCCGCAAGATGCGCACCTTAGCCGGCATCAACTGCGTACATGGCGAAGACCAGCTAAACGCCCTCTTGACCCAGACCGATGTGCTGATCAATCTGCTGCCCTCCACTGTGCTGACCCGCGGCCTGCTAAATACTGAACGGTTGGCTCTTCTGCCCGCAGGCAGCGCACTGATTCATGCCGGGCGTGGTGATCAGCTCGATGAAAACGCCCTACTCGCGGCACTTAACAGCGGCGTACTGCGCTTTGCCTTGCTGGACGTATTCGCGCTGGAGCCGCTAGCGGCCGGGCATCCACTATGGCAGCACCCGCGCACCATGATTACGCCACATAGCGCGGCCCAGACCTTGATCGGCGAGGCGGCAGCGCAGATTGCACGGCGCATACAGGCTCTGGAACAAGGGCAAGAAGTGACAGGCAAGGTAGAGCGTAGCCGCGCCTATTGACGGACGGGCAAAGGGTAAAACGAGGATTTCGCACCAACCGGAACGGCGGGCAGCGGGAATACGAAGGGAAGTTCGGGCACGGGGGGCAAAGGCCTGATCCGCGCCCGCAAGTCTTGCTTAGCGGCGGAACGAAGGTGCCGACGACGGGCCGCGTTCTTCCTTGTGACGGAAGCTGATGCGCGCCTTGGTCAGGTCATACGGCGACATTTCAACCGTGACCTTGTCGCCTTCCAGAATGCGGATGCGGAATTTGCGCATTTTACCCGAGGCATATGCCACGACTTCAACGCCATTTTCCAAACGCACTTTAAATCGGGTATCCGGCATGACGTCAACGACGACGCCTTGCAGTTCCAACAGTTCTTCTTTAGCCATAACCTATCTCCGATAGCCCCCCATCTGATGGCGGGCATCCGTGTCTTCAACAATGCTCTGACTGCCCCCTCATTAACACTCCAGCGCCGACCCCTGTTAAGCAAGAGCTGGCGGAGATGTCCGTCAGGATATGCCGAAATCGGCAGTTATTCGTTACGGGAAACGAGGCGAGAATGAGGCGGGCGGAACCCGGATGAGTCCAGGCGAACGCTCTCAGCCAACGGGCAGCACAGCTTTCCTGCGCGCAGTATACCTGATTACGGCAAACAAAACCCTTGCCTTATGGTAAAAGATGCGCCCACGCAGCTACTTGGCTTGCATTACACCCCAAACCTGCCGCCGGATATACCTGCTCAGCACCTTTTGCAAACGCCTCTCCCTCCGCATGATGATACGGCGCCAAGCTTTGGCGAGTACCTCCTCGGCCTGCAGCCGCTGCGCCAGCGCCCCCCAGTCATTCAGTTCGCCAAGCAAACCCTGCACGGATAATAAAATCTTCACCCGCTTGCGGGTACGCCGGTTAAGAAGCGGCGCAAACTGCACGCCCCAACCACGATAGCGCTTGATAGCCAGCCGTGCAGCATGCCAGTGTGCGCGCTTCCCGCTTTTAAGCGCACGCCGCAGCTTGCCTTGCACTTTTTGCCATAAATGCTTGGCCTGCATGCGCGCCAGTTTGCGCAAGCGTCGCCTACCCAGCAGCGCATCCGCGCCAGTAAGAAAAGGCAAAAGCAAGGCCAGTGCCGACACTAAATCAGGCTGCAAGCGCGGCAACAAGCTACTGCGTTCACACTGCAAGGCACGCGCCCAGGCCAGATCCACGTTTAGCGCCAGCGGATGGCGCACCTGCAACAAGGCCAGTCCATCCAGCGCAACTTCAAGCTCGCGCGCCTCGCGACTCAAGCGATAGCTCTGGGCCAAGTGCCGGCGCAGCGTATCGGCCGTCTCGCTGCCGCGAAAAAACAGCAACACGGTGCGCAATGCCCGCAGCGCAAGACGCAAGTCATGCACCGCATCTGCGCGCTGAGCCCCACCCGGCCCTGCCAATGCCTGACAAGCCAGATCAATGCGTGCCGACTGTGTGATGACGGCCCTCGTAAAATATGCTGTGCTCATTCGCAGCTTCCAGACAAACCCAAAGCGCAGCATAGGCGATTTTCAGACACAAAAAACGGCACCTGTTCAGGTGCCGTTGGCTGAATTCGCTCAAGCTTACTTCCAGTTTTGCGGCAGCTTGTAACCCGGATACTGCTTTTGCGCCCACGCCTTGAAGGCAGGAGAGTTGTAGGCGGCGACTACATCCTTGGCCCATGGCTTGGCGGCGTCGGCGCTCTTGACCACACCCCAGTTCACATAGGCGTAGCTCTTTTCCTGGAACACGGCCTCGGTCAGCTTGATGCCGGAGCTGGTGGCGTAGTTGCCATTAATGATGGCAAAGTCCACATCGCCACGGGCGCGTGGCAGCTGTGCTGCTTCCAGCTGGACAATTTTCACCTGTTTGACGTTCTGGGCGATATCGCGCTCGGAAGCGGTCAGCGGATTGATGCCCGGCTTAAGCTTGATCCAGCCCAGGTCGGCCAGCATCACCAGCGCACGGGCGAAGTTGGACGGATCGTTAGGTGCGGCGACCGTGCTGCCTGCCTTCACATCCTTCAGCGCCTTGAGTTTGCCCGGGTAAACGCCCAAAGGTGCGGTCGGCACCTGGAACACCGGCGTCAGGCTCAGCTTGTGCTCTTTGCTGAACGAATCCAGATACGGCTTGTGCTGGAACACGTTTACATCGAGCGAGCCTTCGGCAAGACCCAGATTAGGACGTACATAATCGGTAAACTCGACCAGCTTGACGCTATAGCCCTGCTTTTCCAGCTGCGGCTTGATATTGAGCTTAACCATATCGCCAAAGTCACCCACCGTCGTACCGATCACGATGTTTTTCTTGGCCGGGTCAGCAGCAACTGCCGCGCCGGTAAAGCTCAGGCCAACCGCAACGGCCACCAGTGTTTTGATAAAGCTTGTACGCATCTTGTTTCTCCTTGGTATGGATGCTTGATAAAAGGGTTAACGCTTGTCCAGACGCGCAGCCAGGTAGTTGCCGCCCAGCTGGATAATCTGCACGACCACCACCAGCAGCAGCACCATGGCCAGCATGACTTCACTCTGGAAACGGTAATAGCCGTAGCGGATAGCCAGATCGCCAATACCACCGCCGCCCACGACACCGGCTACGGCGGAATAACTCAGAAAGCTGATGGTCAGGATGGTCAGCGCATTCACCAGGCCGGCACGCGCTTCGCGCAACAAGACCTTAAACACAATCTGCAAGGGGCTCGCCCCCATGGCTTCGGCGGCCTCGACCACACCGCGCGGCACTTCACGCAGCGTCTGTTCGACCAGACGGGCAAAATACGGAATGGCGGCGAACGACAAAGGCACGGCCGCTGCGACCGGGCCTATGGTACTGCCGACGATCAGCCGGGTTAAGGGCACCAGCGAAACCATCAGGATAATGAAAGGAAAAGAGCGCACCAGGTTGACCAACCAGCCCAGCAAGCCGGCGACAAAACGGTTGGCAAGAATCTGCCCCGGCTGCGCCAGATACAGCCACACACCCAAAGGGCCACCCAGCAAGACGGCAGCGGACAAGCCTATGCCCAGCATCAGCGCGGTTTCCAGGCAAGCTTGCCAGATTTCCGGCCCCAGCAGCACCAGATTGCTCCAGGCTTCGGCAAAAGTGATCGCTTCCATTACGCAGCCTCCAGCATATCGCGCGCGGCAGACGACAACGCCTGCACCTCGCCTTGTTTGACATCCATCACTTCGACTACCGACCCGCCGTCAAGCAAGGCCGCGCGCTGGCAGATTGCGCGTACCACGCCCATTTCATGGGTAACCAGCACAATGGTGACGCCAAAACGCACATTAATATCGGCCAGGCACTGCAATACGCTTTGTGTGGTTTTCGGGTCCAGCGCCGAAGTCGGCTCGTCGGCCAGAATCACCTTGGGGCGCGGCGCCAGCGCACGGGCAATCCCTACCCGCTGCTTCTGCCCGCCCGAGAGCTGGGCCGGGTAATGTTCAGCTCGGTCGGTCAGGCCCACGACTTCAAGGCACTCGGCTACACGCAGCGCAATATCGGCGCGGTTCCAGCCGGCAATTTCCAGCGGAAAGGCTACATTTTCCGCGACAGTGCGGTTGGCCAGCAGATTGAACTGCTGAAACACCATACCGATATTTTGCCGTGCACGACGCAGTTCGCGGGCTGACAAGCGGGTCAGATCCTGACCATCCACCAGTACGGCGCCCGCTTCGGGGCGTTCCAGCAAATTGATCAGGCGCAACAAGGTGGATTTACCTGCGCCGGAAAAACCGATCAGGCCGAATATTTCACCCTCGGCAATGGAAAGTGTGGTCGCGCGCACGGCATCAAACCAGCCACCGTCGGGATGGCGAAAGCGCTTGCTCACGTTATTGAGATGTATCATCGAAGTCCCTAGAAATGCAAAAAGCCCGCCACTTGCGGCGAGCTTCAATCATGGAACTTCGGTAGAACTGAAGTGCAGATTGCCAGATGCAATCCGTCCACGCTTTAGCTGTTTTACGCCCGCAAGCTGTATCAAATCGGCGATGTATCTGGAGCAAAATCTACCAGCCACTACCCGCATCCGTCAAGGGGTGGATACAAAATATTATCTTCCGAAGGTGTTGTTTTATAGCGGGAGCAATTGTGCGCTGAGCGGCAAGTGGTCGGACAACTTGGCCCAGGGCAAGCCGCGATGAACTTCGGCCGAGACCGGCCGAAGGCCACGCACATAGATGCGGTCCAGCGCCAGCATGGGCATGCGCGCCGGAAAGCTTCTGGCGCACTCGCCGTTAAGCAAACGAAACACCTCATTCAAACCGGCACGCTCGCGCAGGATGGCACTGGCCTCGTCACGCCAGTCATTGAAGTCACCAGCCAGAATCAGCATGGCGTCAGGTGGTACATTGCTGTCGATATAACGCGATAGCGCCTCGAATTGCTTGCGCCGGTCGCGCGCCAGCAAATTAAGGTGGGCGCACAAAGTCACCACCGGCTGCGCCCAGCCCTGCGGTTGCAACATGCAATGCAAGATGCCGCGGCTCTCCAGTCTATTGACGCTGATATCAAGATTGCACCACTCGGTTACCGGAAAGCGCGACAACAGGGCATTGCCGTGATGGCCATGATCATAGGCGGCATTCAAGCCATAAGTGACCTTGCTGCCCAGATGGCGTGCCAGATAATGATGTTGCGGCAAGCTGGGCCAGTTAGGGTGACGCAGGGCACGCAAGGTATTGCGCCCCTGCACTTCCTGTAAAAAAACCACATCGGACGATAGCGTATCCAGCGCCCGCGCCATCGCCGGCACCGTCACTTTGCGGTTAAGCGGCGACATGCCTTTGTGGATGTTATAGGTTGCAACGGATAGCGGTTTCATCGCACTAGACTCAGGCTAAATACCACGGTGCGTTGAATACGCCCCGACCATCAGATAAACGGCACCATGCACGCTTGTGCTTATTATGACCCTAGGACTTGGACAGGGATAGCAAAGATCCTAGCCATCACCAAGACAGTTTGCATCTTAGCCCTACGCCCGATAGGATATTTGTTTAAAGCACCATCAACGACACTCGACTTAGCAGGAGATGACAGCATGGGTACTGCACGCCAATGGGTATGGGATCATAGCCAGGATACGTTTAAACCCTATGGTGGCGATATGCCGTACAGCATCGAAGATCTGGAAGAGCAGACTTTGCAAGGTGGCGTCTTTGTCCACCTGGATGAGCGCGGCCGGCACTGGTTTATCAGCGAGGGCGACTCCAGCCGCTGGCATGATGGTGAAGAGCTGAACATGGGGGGAGAGTGTTACGACAAGGCACGTCTGGCCACGATCACAGGCTAGACGCGCAAGTTCAATCGCTTAACTTGGCCGGATTGCCCTGCAGCAACAAGTCGGTAATGGTGTCCTTGTCCATGGTTTCACCATTAAGCAGACGCGCCAGAATCTCGCTCCCCAGCAACTGGGGAGCAATCAGCACATCCGGCTGGCACCGCTTGATTTTTTCCAGATGACGGTTGTCGTTGAGTAGCACAACCGTACGCACATCGCTGGCCAGATCCTTCATCGCCAGCACTACAAATGCATTATCGGCATCATCCGCCCCCAGCGCCAGCACCGAGCGCGCCAACTGCGCGCCCGCCTCTTTAAGGACCCCGGTATCAGAAGTTTCCCCGACCACGATATCCGCATCATCAGGCAGACTATGCTGCTGCGCACTCTCGGGAGATAACAGCACTGTCACTTTAAGCCCGCGCTGGCTCAAACTCTCGTACAGATTATGTGCCAATGGTGATGCACCGACGATCAGAAAATGACCGGAGCGTTTCATTTTACGTCCCTTCCCCTTGATAATGCGTTGCATGCTTGAGTTCAACATGGGACCAACCAATGTACTCAAAGCCGTTGCAAATACGGTAATACCCAGGATGATGATGGAAAGTGTAAACAGCCGTGCGGCGTCGGTGTGCGGGACAATATCGCCATAACCGACCGTCGTCATGGTTACCAGACTGAAATACAGCGCAGTCATCGGGTTCAGAATGGGCGGGATAAAATCCGCTCCCAACGATAATGAACCCACCATGGCATAGCACAGCAAAGCACTGACAATCAGCAAGGTCACCAAGGCCCCGGCAACGACACTAGACCCCTGAAAACTGTCGCGAAACAACAAAAGCAACAACACTAAGGCCCACGACAAAGCAAGCGCACTATGCTGCACCAGCCCGGAGCGCCACAACAGCGGCGTCACCAGCAGCACCAGCATCAAGGCGAAGAACCACGCAGCCCGGGCACGCAATAGCAAGCCTATCGCCATCAGTACCAAACCGCTGACCAGCAACAGGCGCGGCAGCATGAACCAGCTGAACTCGGCCAGTATGGCCGACTCGGCATGCCAGAAATTGCCGGGCAAGGTTCTGGGCAACTCAGTCACCAAGGGATAACCCAGCAGCAGTGCTTCGATGAGCAACAACAACGCCAGCGGCACCTGTGGCAGCAGCTTGCGCCATTGATGCAAACGGGTAACGGCCATGATGACTTCCAATGAAATTCAGGACAAAGACGACAGCCGACGGCCCAATTCCCGGATAGCTACCGCATTGGAAGGAGAAAATACGCGCTGTGCCGCCTCTTGCCAGTCTAGCCAGACATACGCGGTATGCTCGCGAGCATTGAGCCGGGGCGTCGATTCTTCGGACAACTCGAAGGCAAAGACATGTTCGGTATTGTGCGTCACCCCCTCGGGATAACGGTGGCGCCAGTGCGGATAGATTTCATAGACCGAGCTTTGCACCCAGTCATGCATAACACCGTCAGCAGCGGAAAAACCGGTTTCCTCTCCCAGTTCGCGCCAGGCGGTAGCAAGCAGTGCTTCCTGCCCTTCCCGGCTGCCGGTTACCGACTGCCAAAAGCCGGGCTTATCGGCGCGCTCGATCAACAACACCCGGCCTTGGGCGGTATACAACAACACCAGCACCGAGACGGGCTGCTTATTGCCGGCCATTCAAGCCTGCCTTTCTGCCAGACGGCTGGCTAGCTCGACCGCCGACTTCACGCCCATTTTGTCGAATACGCGTGCACGGTGGACTTCGACCGTCTTCATGCTGATCGCCAGCTCATCGGCTATCTGTTTGTTCAGCTTGCCCATCAGCACCAGCTTCATCACTTCGCGTTCGCGCTCGGTCAATGAAGCCAGTGTCGCTTCGATATGCAGTTTGCCGTAATAGTGTTTACGCTGCGTCTCATCCCGCGCCAGACACTGCTGCAATAAAGCAATCAGATGCTCGTCGTCAAACGGCTTTTCCAGAAAGTCGACTGCGCCCAGCTTAAGTGCGGCAACCGCATGCGGCACATCGCCATGCGCCGTCAGCATAATGACTGGCGGGCAATAAGGTGCCAGCGCCAGACGTTCCAGCAAAACCAGACCACTCATGCCACCCAGACGCAAATCGACAATCAGGCAGTGAAAGCGTGCAGGGTCCCCGCTTTGCAGCAAGGCCTCGGCGCTCTCAAAAGGACTGACGGCAAAAGGCTGACCGTCCAGCAGCCAGAGCAGCGCATCGCGCACTGCCTTGTCATCATCAACAATGGCCAGCTCTTTTGCACTCATACCACCCTCGCGTTTCAGGCTTCGTCTTTAAGAATACGGATCTCGCGCTGCGGGAACGGAATCTGGATTCCGTTTTCCTGGAATTTGCGCCAGATCGCCAGATTGATCTCCGACTTGAGCCCCAGGAAGCCGTTTTCCGGATCGGAAACCCAGATGCCCAGCGACAGATTGATACTGGAATCGGCAAATTCGAGCACAAAAGCAGACGGGCCCGGCTCCTTGAGCACGCGCGGATGGTCGGCGGCTTCGCGCAATAGGCGCAGCGCCAGATCCAGATCCGTACCATAAGCCACGCCGATAGGCAGGCTGGTCCAGATCGCCTTGTCAGAGTACGAGGTATTGATCACGGTACTGCTGATCAGCACCTCGTTCGGCACCAGTGCTTCCGAGCCATCAGCACTCTTGAGGACGATAAAGCGCGACGTGATCTTGGTCACGACCCCCAGACGCCCTTCGACCTCCAGACGGTCGCCGATACGAATGGAGCGGTCCAGCAAAATAATGAAGCCCGACACATAGTTGGAGGCAATTTTCTGCAAGCCAAAACCAAGACCGACACCAAGTGCACCACCGAAGACCGACAAGACAGTCAGATCAATACCGACCACCGGCAGTGCAATCAGCACCGCCGCCATCAGCAAGGCTGTGCGGGCAATCTTGGAAAACACGATGCGCAGCGACAGGTCGAGGTCTTTCAGGCGCATCAGACGCGACTCGATCGCACGGCTGACCCACAAGGCGCCGATCACGATGACGGACACCCACAGGATGGCGTTGATAATCATCAACAGGTCAAGCCGGGTCTTGCCCACGGTAAAGGCAATCGACTGCATCCACTCGATCACGAAGGCATCGATACCGGTCGCCCAGGCTGCATACAGCAGCCACAGCACCATGGCCATGAAGTGCTCGCTGCCGCTTTCAAAGCGGCCACGCGGCAAGGCTTGGCGCAAGACCGCACTGATGACGCGTATCACCGACAGCCAGAACATCAGCGTCGCCATGGTGGCCAACACCTTGGCCGGGCTGTCAGCCAGCAACTTCCAGCCGAAAATGCTGATAACCAGCAACAGCATGGCCCCCAGAGGCATGGCCAGACGCAGACCCATGTAAGAGACAAAACGCTCCGAGCGTTCGGGATGGCTGCGGTAAAAACGGCGGTAAACATAGCCGGACATTAACCAGGCGATCACCCCGCACGCCAAGCCAACGGCCAGCTGGGTCATGCCCGCGCCGGTCTGCAAAATGGCGGAGAGGGAATCAAAGATCAGTTCATCACGTTGCAACAAAAAACATACTCCGGGTAAAAATTAAAAACTCGCACCGACACGCAGCTCACGCGCAGCACACATACAACAGATCATCCTTCCGACAAGCCCTGACCATCCAGATGCAGCACGCGGCCGGTATGCGCGGCAAGCTCGGTGTCGTGGGTCACGATCACCAGGCTGGTCCCCAGATCCGCATTCAGCGACAGCATCAGATCAAACACTACGCGAGCATTGGCGCGATCAAGGTTACCGGTCGGCTCGTCGGCCAGCACACAGGCCGGGCGTGTGACCAGCGCGCGCGCAATGGCTGCACGCTGGCGCTCCCCACCGGAGAGTTCGCCCGGCTTGTGCCCAAGCCGGCTGCCCAAGCCCACCTTGGCCAGCATTTCGCTGGCCGCCGCCACCGCCTGCGCCCGTGGCTCGCGCCGGATCAATAGCGGCATCATCACGTTTTCCAGCGCAGTAAACTCGGGCAGCAGATGGTGAAACTGGTACACAAAGCCCAGCTTCTGGTTACGCAATTGGCCGCGTGCAGCCTCGGACAAGTCTGACAAGCGCTCGCCAGCCACACTGACCTCGCCCCGGGTCGGCGTATCCAGACCGCCCAACAAATGCAGCAGAGTGCTTTTGCCGGAGCCTGAAGCACCAACAATAGCCAGACGCTCGCCTACCGCCACATTGAGGTTAATGCCGGACAAAACCTCCACATTCAGCCCGCCCTCGTCGTATACCTTGGCCAGATTGACCGCTTCAATCACATTACTCATAACGCAGGGCCTCGGCAGGCTGGGTGCGCGCGGCGCGCCAGCTTGGATACAGGGTCGCCAGCAAGGACAGCACTAGCGAAATCACGGCGATGGTGCCCACATCGGTCAGTTGCACATCGGACGGCAGATAGTCGATCAGATAGACCTCGCTGGAGAGCAGCTTGACGCCCAGCAAACGTTCGATAAACGGCATGATGACATCAAGGTTCCAGGCCACCGCCAGCCCCGCCGCGACACCGGATAAAGTGCCCAGCACACCGGCGACTGCACCCTGAATCATGAAAATCTTCATAATGCTGGCCGGACTTGCACCCAAGGTGCGCAAGATGGCGATATCGGCTTGCTTGTCGGTTACCACCATCACCAGCGTCGACACCAGATTGAATGCTGCCACCGCCACAATCAGCGTCAGGATGATGAACATCATGCGCTTTTCTATCTGCACGGCCCGGAAGTAGTTGGCATTCATGTCGCTCCAGTCCGAGACCCAGGCTTCCGGCAGCTTCTGCTGTAGGTCACGCTTCACCAGCGGTGCCTGAAACAGGTCGGCCAGCTTCAGGCGCACCCCCGAGACATTGTCGCCCATGCGAAACAGCGTCTGCGCATCCTTCATGTCTATCATGGCGAAGCCCGAGTCGTACTCGTACATATCGACCTTGAACAAACCCTTGATGGTGAACTGCTTCAGGCGCGGCATCATGCCCGCCGGCGTCACATTGCCCTGCGGCGTAATCAGCGTCACCTTGTCCCCGACTCCGACCCCCAGTTGGCGGGCAAGCTCGGTACCCAATAGCACGCCGAATTCGCCCGGCTTAAGATCGGTCAGTTGCCCCTTGACCATATGCTTGCCTACATCGACGACCTTATCCTCGGCTTTAGGTTCGATGCCGCGCACCATCACGCCACGCACCGCACCGCCATAAGACAGCAGACCCTGCGCCGACACAAACGGTGCCACCGCATGTACCCCCGGTTCGGCGCCGGCAACTTTCGCCACCTGCTGCCAGTCAGCCATGCCACCTTGCATGGCCGACACCTCCACATGGGAGGCCACGCCCAGAATGCGGGTACGGATTTCTTTCTGAAAGCCGTTCATCACCGACAGCACAATAATCAGCGCCGCCACGCCCAGCGCAATGCCTATCATGGAAGCCAGCGAAATAAAGGAAATAAATCCGTTACGGCGCCGGGCGCGCAAATAACGTAAACCGATCAGGGCTTCGAAAGGCCATTGCATCGGGGTGCACCTCTAAAGTCAGGATGTGTAGGGATTGTCCAGCGCTTGCATCAGGCTGACCAGGTAGGCCTTGATCTGCGCCTCATCACACCCCATCAGGATGGCATCCTCATAGGCGTCCTGCGCCATTTGCGCGAGTTCTTCCAGATTTTCGCGCATGACCTTGATTTTCTCGACGCAAGCGAGGGTATTCCCCTCGGCATCACGCCATACCGGCATATCCAGTTGCATGGGTGTCCCCCATAAAGGCAGATGCCCGCCTAAGCGGGCATCGTACGGTTGATCTTGAGGCGCCTAGCTGCTTTTCTTCTGACGGCTTGTCTTTTTGGCCGGTGCTTTTTTAGCGCTCGCCTGTTTTTTAGTGCTGCTAGCTTTGCTGCTTTTGGCACTGGCACGGGTCGATGTCCGGCTTTTTACGCTACTTTTTTGCGCCGTACTTTTCTTGCCAGCTGCAACCTTGTTACGGCTGTTCGCCTTACTTTTGCTCGTGCCACGCGCAACGGGTGCGACAGCTTCACTGCTACGTGCCGGACGTTCGGCCACGGCGGCGGCTTCCAGCTGCACCGGCTGACCACGCTGCACGCGACGGGCGCCATTATACCGGCTAACCCAGTAGCTGCCGGTCATATTGGAAACTTCAATATTCTTGCCGCTACGCGGCGCATGGATAAACTTGTTGCCACCCAGATAAATACCGGCGTGGGAGTTGCGAAAGCCACGGGTATTGAAAAAAACCAGATCGCCCGCCGCCAGCTCGTTACGCTCCACCGCTCGGCCGGCGCGCGCCATTTCGGCTGCCGTGCGCGGCAGATTAACCTTGAGCGACTTTTCAAACACGTATTTGATGAAACCACTGCAATCCAGCCCCGATGCCGGCGAGTTGCCGCCAAAGCGGTAAGCCACGCCAATCAGGCTCATCGCCTGCAGCAATAAGTCACCCACGGCCTCTTCGCCCGGTGAGCTAGCAAAGCGGGCAATAGGGTCGGACTGTTCTTCGGTTGTTGCGAATCCCTTGACTTGCGCCTCCGGCGCCGCATAAGCAAAAGTCATGAAAAATGCAAAAAACAGAGCTGGCAAGAATAAAGGCAATTTCATACACTGCACTCTATCGAACGTGACCTGCAGTGTAAAGTCGAAGTCCTAAACATCTGGATAGCCATGTTAAGAGAAACGCTGGTTGCCATGCGCGACCTCCCCCGCCTGCGCGAAATCAGTGCGATTCTGGTGCGCCATGGACTGGGGCGCTTTGCCGAACGCCTGGGCCTGCCCAGCGCCATGGCGCAGATGGCCAAGTTGCTGCGACACGAGACCACGGAAACCGTGACGGCCATTCCGACACCGGTACGCCTGCGCCTCGCTTTTGAAGAACTGGGACCGACCTTTATCAAGCTCGGACAGATACTTTCCACCCGCGTCGATGTGTTTCCACCCGAGTGGATTGCCGAATTCGAAAAACTGCAAAACCGCGTCCCTCCCATCCCCGCCTTGCAAGTAGCCCCGCTGATCAGCAAGGCACTGGGCCGCCCGCTGGACGAGGTCTTCGACGCGTTCGAAGCCCAGCCCATAGGCGCAGCCTCCATCGCTCAGGTGCACCGCGCCCGCCTGAAAAATGGCACACCGGTGGCCATCAAGCTGCGGCGCCCCGCCATTGTCGCCAAGGTCGAAGCCGATCTGCGCATCCTCGACCATATTGCCTACCTGATCGAGATGGAGTTCCCCGAGACGCGCCACTACCATGCGCGCGAAATTGTCGCCCAGTTCGCCCGCTCGCTTAAGCGCGAGCTGGATCTGGCGGCAGAAGGACGCGGCATGGACCGTTTCGCCCGCGACTTCAAGGACGACCCGCATGTAGTGGTGCCCAAGGTGTACTGGGATTTCAGCAATAGCGAAATCAATGTGCAGGACTATATCGAGGGCATTCCGGGCGGGCGGCTCGACCTTTTGCCTGAGGCGGGGCTGGATGCCGGCCTGCTGGCGCGGCGCGGCGCTGACGCCGTACTGAAGATGATCTTGATCAACGGCTTTTTCCACGCCGACCCGCACCCGGGCAATGTGTTCTACCTGCCGGACAACCGCATTGCCTTTATCGATTTCGGCATGGTCGGGCGCCTGTCGCATGTCAGGCGCGACGAGATTGTCGATTTGCTATCAGCGCTGGCACGGCGCGACGAACGTGCCATGGCCGAGGCTCTGATCGAATGGACCGGGCGCAATCCGGTGGATGAACAACGCTTTGCCTATGATGTGTCCGAGCTGATGTTCCAGTACGAACATGTGCCGCTGGGCCAGCTGAATATCAGCCAGCTGATCAACGACATCATGGCGCTGATTCGCGATCACGGCATTGTCTTGCCACCCGACCTAGCAATGCTGTTCAAGGCGCTGGTCACGCTGGAAGGGCTGGGGCGGCAGCTAGACCCCGAGTTTTATCTGGTCGACCAGCTCACCCCTTTTGTGCGCGACCTCATCAAGGCGCGCTATCACCCCAAAGCCATCGCCCGCAAAGGCAAGCAAAGCCTGCTGGACGGCATTACCATGCTGTCAGGCCTGCCGCACGATATGGTGCGCATGGCGCGCGATATACGTCAGGGCAAGTTCCGCATTAATCTGGATCTGGCAAGGCTGGACAGTTTCGGCCGCCAGATAGACAAAAGCGCCAACCGCCTGACCATGGGCATTGTCACCGGCTGCCTGATCATAGGCTCCAGCATCGTCATGACGGTCAATGCCGGCCCCATGCTGTTCGGCCTGCCACTATTCGGCTTTCTGGGCTTTATGGTGGCCATGCTCAACAGCCTGTGGCTCATTTTTTCCATCTGGCGCGCCGGCAAGGAGTACTGATGAAAGCCGTACTGCATGCATTCTTGCTGCTGCTCACCCTGCCTGCCCATGCCTTGCAGGTGCTGACGCTTGACTGGGCTAATGCAGGCGAAGTCGCAGCGGCACTACGCCCGACGCTGCAGCCGGGCGAATCGCTATCGGCCTTTGAAGGCAAGCTGATCATCAATGCCAGTGTGCAGCGCGAGCAGGTACTGGCACAGGCGGCGCGCGAACTGGACACCCAGCCTGCCATGCTGGACATTGAAGTGGCGCAGGACAAATCGGCGCAAAGCAGCCGCAGCGAGATCAATCTGGGCAACGGCACTTCCAGCAATAATGGCTGGTCGGTCAATAGCGGCAGCCGCCAAAACAGCATACTGCAAAGCTTAAGCCTGCTCTCGGGCAAAAGCGGCAGCATCAGTCTGGGGGTCGAGCGGCCGCTACCGTGGCGGTTTAACGGACAGGGCAGCCAGAGCGCCATCAGCGGCTTTCAGGTCACACCAAGGCTGAACGGGCAGCAGGTGCTGCTGGATATTTCGGTCAGCGATGAGACATTAGGCAATGGAATGAGCGTACGCAAACAATCACTGATCACCACCTTGAGCACGCCTTTAGGTCGCTGGGTGAGCTTA
>NZ_RJTZ01000068.1:0-18648 GCF_024343515.1 Aquitalea sp. S1-19
TCCCCGGTGGCACCATTACCGGTTGCCCCAAGGTGCGCACCATGCAGATTATCCGCGAGCTGGAGAACAGTGCGCGCCGTGCCTACACCGGCAGTCTGGGTTATCTGAACCACGACGGTACGCTGGATCTGAATATCCTGATCCGCACCTTTATGCAGCAAGAGCAGCAGCTGCGCTTCCGGGCCGGCGGCGGCATCGTGGCCGACTCCGACCCCGAGCGCGAATTGCAGGAAACGCGGCACAAGGCGCGCGGCCTTTTGCGGGCGCTTGGCGTGGAGCAAGCCTGATGGTGCTGGTCAATGGCGAGCTCGCCGATACCCTGAGCGTGCATGACCGTGCACTGGCTTACGGTGACGGCGTCTATCGCACGCTGGAGCTGATCGACGGGCAGCCGCGGCTATGGCCGTGGCAGTGGGCGCGCTTGCAGGCGGACTGTGCTGCGCTGGCCTTGCCCTGCCCGGACGAGACGGAGCTGCTGGCCGAGCTTGCGCGCGCCGCCGCCGGTCTGGTGCGCGCGGTGGCCAAGGTCACCATCAGCCGCGGTCAGGGGATGCGCGGCTACGCCATCCCTGTGACTGCTACGGGTAGCCGGGTGGTGGCGGTGAGTGCATGGAGCGGCTACCCGCCCGCCTGTGCCCGGGAGGGGATTGCTGTGCGCTGGTGCGATATGCGTCTGGCCATCCAGCCGCGCTTAGCCGGCATCAAGCATTTGAACCGGCTGGAAAACGTTCTGGCGCGCTCGGAGTGGCAAGACCCGGCGCTGCGCGAGGGGCTGATGCTGGATAGCGAAGGCTATGTGGTGGAAGGCACCATGAGCAATCTTTTTGTGCTGCGTGGCGGCGAGGTACTGACCCCGGCGCTGGATCGTTGCGGCGTGAGCGGTGCGCTGCGTGCCTGGCTGCTGGATAGCTTGCCTGCATTGGGTTACCTGCCAAAAGTGGTGCGCCTGTTGCCGCAGGATGTGCTGATGGCGGACGAGGTTTTCCTGTGCAATAGCCTGATCGGCATCTGGCCGCTGGCAAGGCTGAATGAGCGCTTCTGGGACGATTTTGCCCTGGCGCAGCGCCTGCAGGCGCGCCTTGCGCGCGAGCCTTAATCCTCGGCCCCCTCAAGCTGCCAGTACTCAAACCATTCTGCGTGGCGCTCGCCACAGGCTTCGTCTAGCCCATGGCAAGCCAGCAACTGCGCCAGTGCCTGTCCGAATACATCGCGCTGTTTAATCCCGGGATAGACCTCCATCCAGGTGTTGCCATCATCGCAGCGGCGCAATAACTGGCCGTGTATGCCGCTTTCCTGCGCCAGCGCCGCCTGCATGGCGCTTATTTTTTTCGCCAGTTTGGCCGTAGCTTGAGGTGGCCGGTAGTAGATGTAGAGGGATGTCATCGTCGCTCGCCGCTAATTCGCTTATCATAGAGAGCATTCAATCATCGGATGGCGCGCTTGTGAAGGTGCCAGTGGCAAAACGGGGATAGCGTGGCGGAACAAGGGGCGATAGGAACATTGGTAGTGGCCGGGGTCGGCCTGATCGGCGGCTCGCTGGCGCTGGCGGCACGCCATGCCGGCCGGGTCGGTCGGGTCATCGGTGTCGGGCGCTCGCCGGCCAATATGCAGCGCGCGCTGGAGTTGGGCGTGGTGGACGAGGTGAGCCACGATATCGCTGAGGCTTGCGCGCGTGCCGACATGGTGCTGCTGGCAACGCCGGTGGGGCAGATGGCGGCGTTGATGCGCGCCATGGCGCCGGTGCTGCCCGCGCATACCATTGTGACCGATGCCGGCAGTACCAAGGGTGATGTGGCGGCGCTGATGCGCGCATGTCTGCCGGCGCAGCTGGCGCATTGCGTACCGGCGCACCCGATTGCCGGCTCGGATCTGTCAGGTGCGGCGGCGGCCCAGTATGGCCTGTACCAGAACCGCAAGGTGGTGTTGACGCCGTTGCCTGAAACGGCCGCCGCAGCGGTGGAGGCTGTGCGTACCCTGTGGCAGGCATGCGGCGCCAGTGTGCATGAAATGAGTGCGGCCGAGCACGACAGCGTGTTTGCCAGCGTGTCGCATCTGCCGCATGTGCTGGCTTTTGCCTTTGTCGACATGATTGCGGCGCACCCGGATGCGGCGCGCCGTTTTGATTTTGCTGCCACCGGCTTTCGGGATTTCACCCGTATCGCCGGCTCTCATCCCGAGATGTGGCGCGATATCGCGCTGGCCAATCGCGAGGCCCTGCTGGCTGAGCTGGCCGACTACCAGACACAGCTGGCAACGCTGGAGGCGCTGATCGCGAGTGCCGACGCCGACGCCATGCAGCAGTTGTTCGAGCGGGCGCGTCATGCCCGCCTTGCCTGGCACCAGCGCTTTGTGCGCGGCAACTGATGCCAGAGCTTGCAGCTTGTTTCAGTCCGGTTTTTGCGGCCCGCCCATGCGCGTAAGGGTGTCGTCCTTGATCCGGTAGTGGTGCCACAGTGCGGCAGCGATATGCGCAAGCACCAGCCACAACACTACATTGCCCAGCGTCTCGTGTATCTCCTTGATGTCGTGGGACAGTGCGTCATCGACACCGAATAATTGCGGCAGCGGCAGGTTGAACAGGTGGACGGTGGCATCGCCGGCCTGCAAGGACCACAGGCCGAAGATGGGGGTGATGACCATCAAGGCGTACAGCGTCCAGTGGATGATATGGGCCAGCAGTACGTCCAGCGCGCTGGGGGGCGGGGTGGTGGCCGGTAGCTTATTGCCCAGCCGCCATACGATGCGGGGCAGCACCAGCAGGAAAATGATGATGCCGAAGTTGATATGCCACAGCCACAGCTCGACCCGTGCTTCCGACTGCTTGGGAAAGAAGTCCTTGATCTGCGCCAGCGACAGCACAATGATCACGGCCAGCGCGCTTAGCCAGTGAAAAGCACGGGCTACGCTGCCGTAGCTATGGCGACTATTGAAAAGCATGGCTTTTTTCCTTGTTTTACCCTTTCAGTCTTACCATTAAAGCAGCTGCCTGCCGTCTTTGTTCAGGATCTTTCACAGGCCTGACGGATGATCGCCTCCTTGTCGGCCGGCTGCCAGCCCGGCGGTTTCAACAACTTGCCGTCGCTGCTGCAGGTATTCGGGAACATCAGGAATGGGGCAGTCGAAGCGCTGCATGAAGTCGCGAGGCGCTGCAAAAAAATCGCTCATGGAGGAGTATTCTGCTGGCTTAAGAAAAACGGCTGCCGCAAGGCAGCCGTAGTATCGGAAACGGGTTTAGTCAGCTTTGGTCAGCGAGGCCAGTGCGTCGAAATAGCCGGGGAAAGTCTTGGCGACGCAGTCCGGGTCATTGATGGTGACCGGCGTGTCCATCAGCGAAACCAGCGAGAAACACATGGCCATGCGGTGGTCGTCGTAAGTATCTATCTGTGCATTGGCGGTGAGTTTTTCCGCTGGTGTGATACGGATGAAATCCTGCCCTTCTTCCACCGTGGCGCCGAGCTTTCTCAGTTCAGTCGCCATGGCCGACAGCCTGTCGGTTTCCTTGACGCGCCAGCTCTCGATATTGCGCAAGGTGGTTGTGCCTTCGGCCGCCAGCGCAGCAACTGCCAGGGTCATGGCCGCATCCGGAATATGATTGACATCCAGATCGATGGCTTGCAGCGGCCCTTGCGCAGCGGCTTCTATCCAGTTGTCGCCCATGCTGATCTTGGCGCCCATCTGCGAGAGTGCTTCGGCAAACTTCACATCGCCCTGTATGCTGTTGTGCCCGACACCGCTCACCCGTACCGGGCCACCGCCTAGCAGGCCTGCCGCCAAAAAATAGGACGCGCTGGAGGCATCGCCCTCGACATGGATTTCGCCCGGGGACAGATAGCTTTGCCCGCCGGCAATGGTAAAGCGCTGCCAGCCCTTGCGTTCGACCACGACGCCGAAGCGCGCCATCAGTTTGAGCGTGATCTCGATATAGGGCTTGGAAATCAGCTCGCCTATCACCTCGACCGTGACCGTGCTGCCCGTGAGTGGTAGCGCCATCAAAAGTGCCGTCAGAAACTGGCTGGACACATTGCCTTTGACAGGAATCACCGCGTGGGTGTCGATATGGCCCGGGGCGATGGCCAGTGGAGGATAGCCTTTAGTGCCCTGATAGCGGATATCGGCACCGGCCACCTTGAGTGCGTCGACCAGGTCGCCTATCGGGCGCTCATGCATGCGCGCAACACCCGAGAGCTGGTAGTGGCCGTTCATCAAGGCCAGTGCGGCGGTCAGCGGGCGAAAGGCGGTGCCGGCGTTGCCCAGGAATAGTTCGGCATTCTTGACTGGAAACTCGCCACCGGCACCTTGCACCAGAAAGTCGCGGCTCTCGCCCTGGCGTTCGATCTTGACACCCAGCAGGCCAAGGGCGCCCAGCATATGGCTGATGTCGTCTGCGTCCAGCAGGCCGCAGACACGCGTGCTGCCGTGTGCCAGCGCCGCCAGCAGCAGGGTGCGGTTGGAAATGCTTTTGGAGCCGGGCAATTCGACGGTTCCGGCGATACGGGCTATCGGTGCAAGATGAAGCTGTTTCATGGCGAGATGCAAAATCCTGGTAGTGGCTGTGCCGGTTAATTAAGGGCGAGCGGGCGCCGGAATGTGGCCGTCCGGCAGTTCGCTGGGCTAGAATCTTCTTTTTAGTCAGGTCGGAGCGCGCATTGATGGCGGCTCCGCAGGAAAGAAGTTAAACGATCATGACGATTGCTGTCATCACTATTGATGGTCCATCCGCTTCGGGTAAGGGGACAGTGGCTGCCCTGGTTGCGGCAAAACTGGGTTTTGCCTATCTGGATTCGGGCGCCTTATACCGTTTGACAGCACTTTATGCGCAGCGCTGCGGCACAAGCTGGAGCGACGAGGCGGGCGTGGCGGCTCTGGCTCGTACCTTGCCGGCCGAATTTCGTGATGGCGGGGTTTATCTGGCTGGCGAGGCGGTTGACGATGCGATCCGCGCCGAGGAAATCGGCATGGGTGCATCCGCCATTGCCGCCCTGCCTTTGGTGCGTGAGGCTTTGCTGGAGCGCCAGCGTGCCTATCGGGTGGCACCGGGTCTGGTGACCGATGGTCGCGACATGGGTTCGGTGGTTTTTCCCGATGCCAGCCTCAAGGTTTTCCTGACTGCAGATGCTCAGGTTAGAGCCGATCGGCGCTATAAACAGTTGATAAGCAAGGAAGATTCTGCTAATCTGCCGCGCATTCTGCAGGACATCACCGAGCGGGACGCACGCGATGCGGCCCGCAGTGTGGCGCCACTGCGGCAGGAGCCGGATGCCCGTCTTCTCGATACCAGCGAAATGACAGTCGACCTTGCAGTGGCGGCAGTGCTGGGCTGGTTCGAGCAGTCGGTCTGATCCGGCCATTGAGTTTGTAGTACCCGTCTGTCCGATGTCGGCCAGGCGTTTGACCAACCCTAACCCCGCGTGTCGCAAGGCATGCACGTGTGAGTAATCTTAATGACTACCTCCGCTATGGAAAACTTCGCCCAACTGTTTGAAGAATCCCTGGAACTCCAGGAAATGCGCATTGGCGAAGTGATCACTGCCGAAGTTATCGGCATTGATTCCAACTTTGTAACCGTGAACGCCGGCCTGAAGTCCGAGTCGCTGGTTCCGGTCGAAGAATTCAAGAACGACAACGGTGAAGTCGAAGTCAAGATCGGTGATTTCGTCACCGTTGCGATCGACGCCATCGAAAACGGCTTTGGTGAAACCAAGCTGTCGCGTGAAAAAGCCAAGCGTCTGGCAGCCTGGATTGATCTGGAAGAGGCTCTGGAAGCCGGCAAGATCCTGTCCGGTCTGATCAGCGGCAAGGTCAAGGGTGGTCTGACCGTTATGGTTAACGGCATCCGCGCCTTCCTGCCAGGGTCCCTGGTTGACGTGCGTCCAGTCAAGGACACCACGCCATACGAGAACAAGCAGGTTGAGTTCAAGGTTATCAAGCTGGATCGCAAGCGTAACAACGTGGTTGTTTCGCGTCGCGCCGTGCTGGAAGAGACCCTGGGCGAAGAGCGCAAGGCGCTGCTGGAAACCCTGCGCGAAGGCGTTGTGGTTAAAGGTATCGTCAAGAACATCACCGACTACGGTGCATTCGTTGATCTGGGCGGCATCGATGGCCTGCTGCACATCACCGACCTGGCATGGCGTCGTGTGAAGCACCCATCCGAAGTTCTGGCCGTTGGCGATGAAGTTGAAGCCAAGGTTCTGAAGTTCGATCAAGAGAAGAACCGTGTATCCCTCGGCCTGAAGCAGCTGGGTGATGATCCATGGGTTGGCCTGTCCCGTCGCTACCCGTCCGGCACCCGCCTGTTCGGTAAAGTGACCAACCTGACCGACTACGGTTCTTTCGTTGAGATCGAACAGGGTATCGAAGGTCTGGTTCACGTGTCCGAAATGGACTGGACCAACAAGAACGTTCACCCATCCAAGGTTGTTCAGGTTGGTGACGAAGTTGAAGTCATGATCCTCGAGATCGACGAAGAGCGTCGTCGTATCAGCCTGGGTATGAAGCAGTGCCAGGCTAACCCTTGGGACGAGTTCGAGCAGAACTTCAAGAAGGGCGACAAGATCTCCGGCGCCATCAAGTCGATCACCGACTTCGGCGTATTCGTTGGTCTGCCAGGCGGCATCGACGGTCTGGTTCACCTGTCCGACCTGTCCTGGAGCGAAACCAGCGAAGAGGCTGTTCGTCGCTTCAAGAAGGGTGACGAAGTCGAGGCTGTTGTTCTGTCCATCGACGTTGAGAAAGAGCGCATCTCGCTGGGTATCAAGCAGCTCGAAGGCGATCCGTTCAACAACTACGTGGCCATGAACGACAAGGGCGCGCTGGTGAACGGCGTAGTCAAGACTATCGATGCCAAGGGCGCCGTTATTGCGCTGGACAGCGATGTTGAAGGCTACCTGCGTGCTTCCGAAGTGTCGCGTGACCGTGTCGAAGACATGCGTACCGTGATGAAGGAAGGCGATGCCGTCGAAGCGCTGATTATCGCTGTGGATCGCAAGACCCGCTCGATCAGCCTGTCGATCAAAGCCAAGGATGCACAGGACGAGACCGCAGCTATGCGTAACCTGACTGCCACTTCCGAAGCTAACGTCAGCGCTGGTACCACCAGCCTGGGCGCGCTGCTGAAGGCTAAGCTGTCCGGTAGCAACAACGAATAAGTTGCGTCATGACCAAGTCTGAGCTGATTGCGAGGCTGTCAGAGCGTTATCCTCAGTTGGTCTCCAAAGACGCTGAGCTGGCCGTCAAAACCATACTGGATGCGATGGCCGGCAGCTTGGCTCAGGGTGAGCGGATCGAGATCCGCGGTTTCGGTAGTTTCGATTTGAACTATCGTCCGCCGCGGGTCGGCCGTAATCCCAAGTCGGGTAGCAGCGTTGCCGTTCCTGAGAAGTACGTGCCTCATTTCAAGGCGGGCAAGGAACTGCGTGAACGTGTCGATTTGTCCGAACAGACAAGCTGACACTTGCTTTGACTTGCTCTAAAAACGCCGCACCTTCATGGTGCGGCGTTTTCTTTTGTACGCTGGTGCTTGGGGGCAGGGGGTGGATTCGTTTACACTTCAGGCCATAAATCGTCGTGAGTGAGCCCATGCGCTATTTTATCCGTCTGATCGAAATCATCCTGCTGGTCATTCTGGTGGCTGTTACCGTCCAGAATAGTGCCGTTGTCGAGTTCAAACTGCTTTTCGGTCAGTCGTGGCATGCGCCGCTGATCCTGTTCCTGCTGCTGTTCTTTGTAGCTGGTGCGGTGATCGGGCTGATTTCAACTTTCTCCTATTATTTGCGTGTACGCCGCGAGCTTTCCCAGCTCAAGAAAGAGTTGAGAAACCGTCAGGCCGGGCGTGTGTCGGCTGATCCCAGCGATGCACTGGCCGACTGAGTGCGCGCTTTGACTTCCCCCGGGGTTTATCTTTGGAACTAGATCTTTGGTGGTTATTGTTGTTTCCGGCCTTTTTTGCGCTGGGTTGGCTGGCTGCGCGTGTCGATATGCGTGCTGTGCTCAAGCAGGCCAAGGCCTTGCCGGCAGGCTTTTTTAAAGGGCTGGATGCGCTGGTCGACGACAAGACCGATGTCGCATCGCAGGCCTTGGCCGAAGTGGTACGTCAGGAGCCGCAGTCGTTCGATTTGTCGCTGACGCTGGGCAAGCTGTACCGCAAGCGTGGCGAGAACGATCGTGCCATTCGCCTGCATCAGTCTTTGCTGGATGCACCCGATATTTCGCCCGAAATGCGCGAGCGCATGCGTTTCGAGCTGGCGCAGGATTTTCATAAGGCCGGTCTGGTCGACCGGGCTGAGGAAATCCTGCAAGGCTTGCTGTCCGGCAATATGGGCCTGTCTGCCCGCCAGCAGTTGCTGGATATTTACCAGCAGGACAGGGACTGGCTGAAAGCGATTGAAACCGCGCGCGAATTGCGTACCGATGCGCACTCGTTCCAGCATGAAGTCGCGCAATTTTATTGCGAGCTGGCTCAAGGCGAGCTTTATCGCTCCAATAGCGGCAAGGCGCGCGAGTATGTAGCCGAAGCGCTGGCGGTGAACCGCAAGTGTGTCCGTGCCAGCCTGATTCTGGGTGATATCGAGTTTGCGCTGGAAAACTATCCGGCCGCGATTACCGCCTGGCAGAAGATAGAGAAACAGAACTATGCCTTCCTTTCCATGGCTGCCGAGCGGCTGTTTGACGCCTATGAAAAACTGGGCAAGCCGGCCGAGGGCATCGCGCTGATCAAGGGCTATAGCGAGACTTTCCCGCAGCTGGAGCTGACCGACTTGCTATACGAGAAGGTCGCGACCTATGAAGGTGAGGCGCGTGCGCTTAGCGTGACGCGCGAGGCTGTGCATGCGCGCCCCAATCTTACCGGTGCTTACCGCCTGATCGAAGCGCAAATGGGCGGCTTGCTGACACAGGAAGGGCGCTCGGATGCCGAGCTGGTGCGCGCCCTGGTGCTTAAGTATGCCCAGCGCCTGACCCAGCACCGTTGCCGTCGTTGCAACTTCCGTTCGCGCGCCTTTTTCTGGCATTGCCCCGCCTGTGGCGAGTGGGAAAGCTTCAGTCCCAACCGCAGCGAAGGCTGAATAATTTTGTACAAGGATGTTGTCTGATGAACCCGCTGGTTTGTGCCGGCCTGCCCGTGCAGCCGTTGTCCCCTGTAATTGTCGCTTTTGATTTTGATGATGCCGCGACGGCTTTGTCGTTTGCTGCCCGTCTGGACCCGGCGGCCTGCCGTGTCAAGGTTGGCAAGGAATTGTTTACCGCCTCCGGTCGTTCCCTGATCGAGGCGCTGGTGGCGCGCGGTTTTCAGGTGTTTCTCGACCTGAAATTTCACGATATTCCTAATACCGTAGCCCATGCCTGCAAGATGGCGGCCGAGCTTGGAGTGTGGATGGTGGATGTGCATGCCTCGGGTGGCCGGCGCATGATGGAGGCCGCGTGCGAGGCAGTTGCACCTTACAGTCAGCGCCCGCTGCTGATAGGCGTCACCGTACTGACCAGCATGGAAGCGGCTGATCTGGCCGAAATCGGCATCAGCCTGAGTCCGCAGGAGCAGGTGTTGCGTCTGGCACGGCTGGCGCAAAGTAGCGGCCTGGACGGGGTGGTCAGCTCGGCGCAGGAAGCCGCCAGCTTGCGCGCCGCCTGCGGTGACGACTTCAAGCTGGTGACGCCGGGCATACGTCTGGCCGATGCGGTGGCCGATGACCAGCGCCGTGTGATGACGCCGACGGCTGCGCTGGCGGCGGGGGCGGATTATCTGGTGATTGGCCGCCCGATCACCAAGGCGCAAGATCCTTTGGCCGTACTGGCTGCGATTAATAACGACATTCGTGCGTTTCAGGCGCAGACGGTCTAGGTGGGGCGTATGCAACTGATTCAATCGCTGGGCCTGACCCAGGAGGCTTTGCGCGACCGGCTGAAGGCTGCGCGCGTGCTGGTGGTGGGCGATGTGATGCTGGACCGTTACTGGTTTGGCGACGCCACGCGTATTTCTCCTGAAGCACCCGTGCCGGTGGCACGCATCGAAAAAATGGAAGAGCGTGCCGGTGGTGCCGCCAATGTGGCGCGCAATATTGCCGGTTTGGGTGGTCAGGCGACCTTGTTGTCGGTGGTCGGCGACGATGAGGCGGCGGATGCGCTGGAGCGTCTGATGCAGGGCGCGGGCGTCAAGACTTCGCTCAAGCGTGACGCCAGTATCGCAACCACCATCAAGCTGAGGGTGGTTGCGCGCCAGCAGCAGCTGATCCGTCTCGATTTCGAAGATACGCCCAGTCACGAGATCTTGGCGGACAAGCTGGACGAGTTTGCCGCCATCGTGGCGCAGCACGATGTGGTGATCCTGTCGGATTACGGCAAGGGCGGGCTGACCCATGTGGCGCGCATGATCGCGCTGGCCAATGCGGCCGGCTGTCCGGTGCTGATCGACCCCAAGGGTGAGGACTACAGTAAATACGCCGGTGCAACTTTGCTGACGCCCAACCGCAGCGAGTTTCGCCAGGTAGTCGGACGCTGGTCGGATGAGGCGCAACTGTGCGCCAAAGCCGAAGCGCTGCGCACGGAGTTGGCACTGACTGCCTTGCTGGTGACGCGCAGCGAGGAGGGGATGACCTTGTTCCAGGCCGATGGCGCCCTGCATCAGCCTACCTTTGCGCGCGAGGTGTTCGATGTGTCCGGTGCTGGCGACACGGTGATCGCGACACTGGGTTTGGGCTTGGCAGCTGGCTTGCCTATGGCGCAGGCGGTGACGCTGGCTAATGCCGCTGCCGGCATTGTGGTGGCCAAGCTGGGTACCGCCGTGTGTACGCAGCAGGAACTGTTCGCACTTTAAACGGGCTGCGGCGACGCCGGCCCAGGAGACACTTATGAGTATTGTGGTGACCGGCGCAGCCGGCTTTATCGGTTCCAATCTGGTCAAGGCGCTCAACGAGCGCGGCTTTAGCGACATTATCGCGGTCGACGATCTGACCGAGGGCGACAAGTTCAGGAACCTGGTGGATTGCAATATCTCCAACTACCTCGATAAAAGCGACTTTCTGGCGCTGCTGCTGGAAGGCGAGTACGAGGGCGAGATCAGTGCCATCCTGCATCAGGGGGCCTGCTCGGACACCATGAACCACGACGGCAAGTTCATGATGGAGAACAACTATCAGTACACGCTGGCGCTGTTCGATTACTGCCAGTCGGAAGAGATCCCGTTCCTGTTTGCCTCCAGTGCTGCGGTGTACGGCGGCGGTACGGTGTTTCGCGAGAGCCGCGAGTTTGAAGGCCCGCTGAATGTCTACGGCTATTCCAAATTCCTGTTCGACCAGGTTTTGCGCCAGCGCATGGAAGAGGGGCTAACCGCGCAGGCGGTGGGTTTCCGCTATTTCAATGTCTATGGCCCGCACGAGCAGCACAAGGGGCGCATGGCCTCGGTGGCTTTTCACAACTTCAACCAGTACCGCGCAAACGGCAAGGTCAAGCTGTTTGGTGGCTGGGATGGATGGGCTGACGGCATGCAAAGCCGCGATTTCGTCTCGGTCGAGGATGTGGTCAAGGTCAATATGCACTTCCTTGATCACCCGGAACAAAGCGGCATTTTCAATCTGGGTTCGGGGCGTGCGCAGCCATTCAATGATGTTGCGGTCGCCACCGTCAACGCCTGCCGTCGCCATGAGGGCAAGCCGGCGCTGTCCTTGGCCGAGCTGGTCGAGCAGGGGACGCTGGAATATATCGACTTTCCCGATGCGCTCAAGGGTAAGTACCAGAGCTTTACCCAGGCCGATATCACCCAGCTGCGCGAGGCAGGCTACAGCGAGCCTATGCTGAGCGTGGAAGAGGGGGTAGACCGTTACATCGACTTCCTGATGACGCGCTAAGTATTGTCAGTGAGTCAGGGCCCGCGTGAAGCGGGCCTTGTTGTATCCGGTGCGCTCAACCCTTTTGTCATCGCGGCTGATTTTGTTGGGGCAGGCTGTATAATGCTCGTCTGTCATCAGGCGAGAGTCGTGAGCCGTGCCCGAATTCAAATATCTGCAAGACTTTGTCGGCAATACCCCGTTGGTCAGACTCAAACACCTGCCCGGCAATACGTCCAATGTGCTGTTGCTCAAGCTCGAAGGGAATAATCCAGGCGGCTCGGTCAAAGACAGGCCTGCCCTGTCCATGATCCGCCACGCCGAGGCGCGCGGCGATATCCGCCCCGGTGATACCTTGATCGAGCCGACCAGCGGCAATACCGGCATTGGCCTGGCCATGGCGGCCACCATGATGGGCTACCGGCTGATTCTGGTGATGCCGGAAAACTCCAGTGTGGAACGGGTGCAGACCATGCGCGCTTATGGTGCCGATGTCCGTCTGACGCCGGCTGCGCTGTCCATGCCTGGTGCCATAGACGAGGCGCGCCGTCTGGAACAGACCGGGGTCGGGCGCATCCTCGACCAGTTTGCCAACCCGGACAATCCGCAGGCGCACTATGACAGTACCGGGCCCGAGATCTGGCGCGATACGGCCGGTACGGTGACGCACTTCGTGTCCAGTATGGGCACAACCGGTACCATTATGGGGGTGAGCCGCTATCTGAAGGCGCAGAACCCCGCGGTGAGTGTCATCGGCGTGCAGCCCGAGCCTGGCAGCCAGATTCCGGGCATACGCAAGTGGGAGGATGCTTATCTGCCCAAGATTTGCGACTACGCGCGTATCGATGATTTGCAGTTGGTATCGCAGGCCGAGGCCGAGGCTGTGGCGCGGCGTCTGGCGTGCGAGGAAGGCATTCTGGCCGGGCCGTCATCAGGTGGCGCGCTGGCGGTCGCCTTGCGCCTGAATGCGACGCTGGAAAATGCCGTGATTGTTTCCATCGTGTGCGATCGTGGTGACCGTTATCTTTCCACCGGGCTTTTTGCCTGATTCTTGCGCAGGTTCTCCGTTTTATGTCGCAACACGAATTTTCTCCCGATGCCGCTGACGAGTTGAGTCCGCAGGCGTGGTATCAGCAGGCTATCCAGCAAAAAGGCTTTATCCGTGATGAGGCGCAAGCTGCCGCCATCGAGCAACTGGATGGTTTATGGCAACAACTGGTCGAGTTCAAAAAAAGACGCAACCGCTTTCTTGGCCGGTCCTTGCTTAAGCCAGCGGTGCCGCAGGGCTTGTATTTGTGGGGCGGGGTGGGGCGCGGCAAGAGCTTTTTGATGGATGCTTTCTTCTCCTGTGTGCCCTATACGCGTAAAAAGCGCGTGCATTTCCATCACTTTATGGCGGATGTGCATAAGGAACTTAAGAAACTGGCCGCAGAGAAGGACCCGCTGATCGCTCTGGCCGAGCGTATGGCACGCTCGACGCGCCTGTTGTGCTTTGACGAGTTTCACGTCAGCGATATTGCTGATGCCATGCTTTTGGGGCGCTTGCTGGAAGCGCTGTTTGCGCGCGGGGTGATTATGGTGATGACTTCAAACTATGCGCCGGATAATCTCTACCCCAATGGTCTGCAGCGGCAAAACTTCTTGCCTACCATCGCCTTGCTCAAGCAGCAGTTAAGGGTGCTGAATGTGGATGGCGGGCATGATTACCGCCTGCGCGAACTGGTGCGCGAGCCCTTGTTTCTGGTGCCGGATGATGCGTCAGCGCTTGCCCGGCTGGATGCGATGTTTACCCGTATCTCTGGCGGCACGGCTTTGTTGTCGCCGCAGATTGAAGTGCTGGGTCGGCGCATCAAGTCGCAGCGGCGCACGTCCGGTGTGATCTGGTTCGATTTTGCTACCTTGTGCGGCGGGCCGCGTGCCCAGACCGATTATCTGGAAATTGCCCGTGAATACCATACCGTATTCCTGTCGGGTATTCCGAAGCTGGGCGCCGCGCAGTCATCCGAGGCAAGACGTTTTACCTGGCTGGTCGACGTGTTCTACGACCACCGTGTCAAACTGGTGGCCTCGTCCGCCGTCGAGCCGGAAGATATTTACACCGAGGGCGTACACGCCGGCGAGTTTTTCCGCACTGCCAGTCGTTTGACCGAAATGCAGTCGCAAACTTATTTGTCTCTGCCGCATCTGGTCAGCGAACCCACCCTGAGCGGGGTGGTCGAGACCTGAGGTTGCCGGCTTATTGGCCCAGCGGAACCAGTAGTGGAATGTAGCCCAGCTTGCGTAGCTCCATCATGGCTTCTTCCGCTTCCGCACGGCTCTTGAATGGGCCTAGTTGTACCTTGGTCTCGCTGCGGGCATTGATGCCGCGCTTTTTTAGCTCATCCATCAGCTTCTCCGCGTTATCCGGGCTGGAAAACAAGCCTAGCTGTACGTTGTAGCCGAAAGAGCTGCCTTGCGGTCTGGCGGGAGCTGGCGTTGTAGCAAGGGCTGCCTGCTCTGCTGCGCGTGGCTTTGGCTGATCGCTTGGCAAGGTGGCTTTGTGCTGCGCGGGCGCGGGGAGAGATTCGCGTACCAGCGGGTTAGTCTGCACGGGTTTGGGGTTGGCCGGCTTGGGGAGGCTTGGGGGCGGTACGTGCGCTTCGATCATTAATTTGGGTAAGGCGCTCATGCCTGGTGTGGCAGAAAGGTCAGGGCTGGCAGGTCGAGTGGACTCGGCGACCGGCGCGCTTGTGTTGATGCTGGCAACGGGCGCCTCGGGCTCTATGGCTTGGGGGGGCAACAAGGTGCCGCTGATTTTTCCGCTGCTGGCGTCGCTTATTTTTGGTTTGGATTTCAGTGCATTCATCAGCGGAATGATGGCCAGTGCAGCCACGATCAGACCTAGTGCGATGGCGATGCGTTTTTTTGTCTTGGGGGTGACGCCGTCCGTGGTCTGTTTTTCAGGGGGTGGCAAAGTGGTCATGGATTCATTATCTGCAGCAAAGGCTTGAGAAGGCTGGTAAAATATGTGGTTCTTCGATTGGTCTCACTCACCCGACGCAAAGCTGACATCTGATCAGTCAATGCGTCTGTCTTAGGTAACAAGGGGATTTATATGGCAATTGAACGTACTCTGTCCATCGTTAAGCCTGATGCTGTTGCTAAAAACGTCATCGGCAAGATCTATGACCGTTTCGAATCGGCAGGTCTGAAAGTGGTTGCTGCACGCATGAAGCAGTTGTCGCGCGCCGAAGCCGAAGGCTTCTACGCCGTACACAAAGAACGCCCTTTCTTTGCTGACCTGGTTAGCTTCATGATCTCCGGTCCGGTGATGGTTCAGGTGCTGGAAGGCGAAAATGCCGTCCTGAAGAACCGTGAACTGATGGGTGCGACTGATCCGAAGAAAGCCGATGCCGGCACCATCCGTGCCGATTTCGCCGATTCCATCGACGCCAATGCCGTCCATGGTTCCGATAGCCTAGAGAATGCAGCGATCGAAATCGCCTACTTCTTCGCTGCTTCCGAAATCAGCGCGCGTTAATTCTGTTTTTTGAAACGGCAGCCGCCTGTTTCGGTGGCTGCCGTTTTTTCTGAGGTACTCATGAAGACCAACCTGCTCGACTTCAATCTGGATCAGCTGACTCAACACTTTGCCGCAATGGGCGAGAAGCCTTTTCGCGCCAAGCAGGTGATGCGCTGGATGCACCAGATGGCACAGTCCGACTTCGATGCGATGACCGACATTGCCAAGAGTCTGCGTGCCAAGCTGCACGAAACTGCGGAAGTTCGCGTGCCGGCGCTGATGATGGGGCAGGAGTCCGGCGATGGTACCCGCAAGTGGCTGCTGGACGTAGGGACGGGCAACGGTGTTGAAACTGTGTTTATCCCGGAGAACGAGCGCGGCACTTTGTGCGTGTCATCTCAGGTCGGTTGTGCGCTGGAGTGCACTTTTTGCTCGACCGGGCGTCAGGGTTTCAATCGCAACCTGTCGACTGCCGAGATTATCGGCCAGTTGTGGTGGGCGAATAAGGCGCTAGGCGTGACGCCGAAAGAGGAAAGAGTCGTCTCCAATGTGGTGATGATGGGCATGGGCGAGCCTTTGGCCAACTACGACAATGTAGTGTCGGCGCTGAACATCATGCTGGATGATCATGCTTACGGCTTGAGCCGGCGCCGGGTGACGGTGTCGACTTCGGGTCTGGTGCCGCAGATGGACCGATTGCGCGAGGATTGTCCGGTGGCGCTGGCGGTGTCGCTGCATGCGCCTAATGACGCACTGCGTGACGTGATTGTGCCTATCAACAAGAAATACCCGCTCAAGGAACTGATGGCGGCGTGCCAGCGCTATCTGGAAAGAGCGCCACGCGACTTCGTGACCTTCGAGTATGTGATGCTTGACGGCATCAATGACAGGCCGGAACATGCTCGTCAATTAATCGAGCTGGTGCGTGATGTGCCGTGCAAGTTCAACCTGATTCCATTTAACCCGTTCCCGAATTCGGGCTACGGCCGTTCCAGCAACAACGCGATCCATATTTTCCGCGAACTGCTGCAAGAGGCCGGACTGGTCGTGACCGTGCGCAAGACCCGCGGCGATGATATCGATGCCGCTTGCGGCCAGTTGGCTGGCCAGGTGCAGGACAAGACGCGCCGCCAGGCAAAGTGGACGCAGATCATCGAGGAAGGCAAGCAATGATGTGGATGCGGCGCTGGGGTTTGTGTCTGGCATGGTTATGCCTGCCAGTCCTAGCGCTTGCCAGTTCGCTGGAGCTGGCCCAGACCCGGGCGCAACTGGCGGTCGAATATATGCGCTACGGCAATATGCGTGCGGCGCTGGATTCGGCTGACGAGGCGGTCAAGGCGGATAGCAGTTATCAAAATGGCCAGTTGGTGCGCGCACTGGTATTGATGCAACTGGGTATGGACAAAGAGGCTGAAGGTGCTTTTCGCAAGGCGCTGTCCATTGATGGCACCAACCCTGAAGTAAATAATAATTACGGCTGGTTTTTGTGCAAGGACGCACGCGCTGCCGAGTCCATTGCCTATTTTACCCGTGCACTGGCTGACCCGTTGTATGACAAGCCGCAGACTGCGCGCCTGAATCGTGGTTTGTGCCTGATGAAACTGGATAAGCTGGATGAGGCCAATACCGATTTGTTGGCGGTATTGCGTTTCAATGGCAACGATGTGACAGCCTTGCGTGAAATGACGCGTTTGCAGTTGCTGGGCAATAATGCAAAGCTGGCAGCATTTTACTACCAGCGCCTGCGTCGTGAAGTCGCGACGCCCGGCCCCGCCGATTTGTGGTTAGGGGTGCGCCTGGCGCGCCTGCAGGCAGACAAGGCCGCAGAAAAACGTCTGGGTGACACGCTTTTGGCCAGCTACCCCGACTCGGTCGAAACCCAACACTATCTGAGTGGAAATTAAGCTGATGGAACCAGCTGATAAGCGAATAGGGGACACCGTCTCCGTCGGTATGCAGTTAAAGCGGGCACGTGAGGCACAGCAACTGAGTCTGGGTGATGTGGCCGAACGCCTGAAACTGTCGGTGCGCCAGCTGGAGGCCATCGAGCGCGATGATTATGCATTTTTGCCGGGGCCGACTTTTGTGCGCGGCTTTGTGCGCAATTACGCCCGTTTCCTGAACCTTGACTCCGTGCCGCTGATGCATCTGCTGGATGAGGCTTTCCCGCCTCTGGATGCCGAGCTTGCTATTTCGCCGCAAGAAGTGCAGAGCGATACCGAGGCTGGCCGCTGGGGTGCGCCCCGACTCGTGCTGGCGCTGCTGGCCGCTGGTGCCATTGCTGCTGCAGGCTGGTGGTTCTCGACCCAGCCGGGTAGCGAAGAAGCGCCGGCAAACCCGGGGGACTTGAGTCCGATGCTGACCGTGGAGCAGCCCGCTGCAGTCGATGTTGTGACGGAGGAGGTGCCACAGGCATCTGCGCCAGCCGCTGCCAAGCCTGCCGCCTCTGCGCCTGCTGTTGCTGTCAAGGTAGAGCCTGCGGTGTCGCCTGAGTCCGGTCTGCGTTTGTCCAGCACTCAGGAGTCCTGGGTCTCGGTGACAGATGCCAAGGGGCAGAAACTGATGTTTGGCAGCCTGATGCCGGGCGAAGAAAAAACACTGGCTGGCACGCCGCCTTACCGTGTACGCATCGGCAATGCAAGCCATGTGACTGTGATCTACAAGGGGCAGCCGGTGGACATGACCGGCAAGATTCGTGGCTCGACCGCCACGCTCAAGCTGGATTGAGGCATCTATGGATAGTTATGGCATTCCCCGTCGCGTGACACGCCAGGTCCGTATCGGCCACCTGATAACCGGTAGCGATGCACCGGTGCTGGTGCAGTCGATGACCAATACCGATACGGCCGATGCGGCGGCGACAGCCGCTCAGGTGTACGAACTGGCCGAGGCGGGCTCCGAAGTGGTGCGTATTACCGTCAATAGTCCGGAGGCCGCAGCCGCCGTGGCCGAAGTGCGGCAGCGGCTGGATGATCTGGGTTGCCGTGTGCCACTGGTGGGCGACTTTCATTTCAATGGCGATAAGCTGCTGAAAGACTATCCGGACTGTGCCCGCGCACTGGCCAAATACCGCATCAATCCGGGTAATGTGGGCAAGGGTGCGCGTGGCGACGAAAAGTTTGCCTTTATGGTGCGTACCGCCATGGAGCTGGATAAGGCGGTGCGTATCGGCGTGAACTGGGGGAGTCTGGATCAGGCCTTGGTGGTGCGCATGATGGACCACAATGCGCGTCTGGCCCAGCCGCTGCCGCCGGACGCGGTGATGCGCGAGGCGCTGATTGTGTCGGCGCTGGAAAGTGCGGACAAGGCGATGGAGCTGGGGCTGCCGGCCGA
>NZ_RJTZ01000069.1:0-18514 GCF_024343515.1 Aquitalea sp. S1-19
TTGAGGAAAGCCAGAAGCGGCCAGCCTACGGGCTTGCCGCCAGTGCGCCATCAAAAGGACGCGACATCCTCGCCTATTGGCGAAACATTAAACAAACCGTGCTGGTGAGTAGCAAAACGAAAGTCAGCACGCCCCCATGCCAAAAACTTATAACAACCTATTCCCGCAAATTTACGATTTCGAAAACCTGTATCAGGCCTACCGGAGAGCCCGCGCCGGCAAGCGAAACCGGCTTGAGGTGCTGCGCTTCGAGCAGGATCTGGAAGGCAACCTGATCCAGCTGCAAAATGAACTGATCTGGGGCATGTACCGGACAGGCCAGTACCGGCTATTTGACGTGTTCGAGCCCAAGCACCGTGTGGTGGCTGCGTTGCCGTTTCGCGACCGCGTCGTGCAGCACGCCATCGTCGGGGTGATAGAGCCGATATGGGAAGCACGTTTCCATTTTGATAGCTACGCCTGCCGCCCAGGCAAAGGCACTCACGCTGGCGCAGATCGGGCGCAGGATTTTTTGCGCCGCGTGCAAAGACAGCACGGACGCGTGTATGCGCTCAAGGCCGACATCGGCAAGTTCTTCGCCAGCATCGATCACGGCATCATCAAGCAGCTGATCCGCCGGCGCATCACCTGCGCGCCGACACTGGCGCTACTGGACGCCATCATAGATAGCACCGCAGAGAGCGGGCTGGCGCCAGTTGGCTTGCCGATCGGCAACCTGACAAGCCAGTTGTGCGCCAATATCTATCTGCATGAGCTAGACGATTACGCCAAGCACGCGCTGGGCGAGCGGCACTACTGCCGCTACATGGACGACTTCATCATCGTCCACCACGACAAGCAGCACCTGCATCGCGCCAGGGCGCGCATCGAGGACTGGCTGTGGCGCGAGCTACGCCTAAAGACCAACCACAAGACACAAGTTTTCCCGGTCGCCGTGCGCAATGGCCGCGCGCTGGATTTTTTGGGTTACCGGATCTACCCGACGCACCGACGATTGCGGGTGGACAGCATCAAGCGCATCAAGACCAAGCTGAGAAAGTTTAAGCGGCAATACGCGGCTGGCGAAATCAGCCTAAACGACATCACGCCCAGCATCAAAAGCTGGGTCGCCCATGCTAGCCATGCGCAGACGTTTGGGTTGCGGGCATCGGTGCTTGGCGCGTTCAAGCTAACAAGCCGAGCGGCTTAGCTCATATCGCAGCGTAGCGGACATGCTGCGCAGCAGTAGCGCAAGGCCGGCGTCTGAATTGGACGCGGCGGCATCAAGGCTGTCGCAAACATTGGCTAGCGTGTCGCGGGGGGTGCTGCCGATCATCGGATTGATTTGCATGGCGGTAGAGCGAGGGATGGATTGCATGGGGCCTCCGTGGGAAAGAGGCGAATTATGATTGCACGCACTCTCGCAAGCATCGGCGCATGCGCCAATGTCAAAAACCAAGCAAACGTGATAGCAACTCGGTGCGGTTGCGGGTGAATAGCTTCTGGCTCATCGACTCAAGATGGGCGCGAATCGTGCGAGGGCTGATGTCAAGCTGCGCAGCCATTGCGCCATTCGAAAGCCCGCATTCAAGCAGCCTGGCTACATCCCGCTCGCGCTCGGTCAGCATGGCCCGAGCACGTAAGCGCCGATCATGGCGCGCGGCGCCATCATGGGCGGCATCCCGCAGCAACGACGCCAGGCAAGGGCGAAGAGGTTGAGACTTCAGGCTGAGCGCCACGCTTCTTTCCGCCACACGGTCAACCACCGCCAGCATGTCGCCATCCGTTGCCGAGCGTGCAATATCGCACGCCAGCCGAGCCAGTCGGGCCGCCCCATCCATAGACCTATCCATTCTTCAGACAACAAGCCCAACGCCAAATACGGGCGCGGGCGGGCAAAATCGCCATGTATGCTCAACTCCGGAGAATGAAAGCATGGCGCAAGATTATCACCACGGCGTGCGCGTCGTAGAGATCAACGAAGGCACCCGCCCTATCCGTACCATCGCCACCGCCATTATCGGCATCGTGTGCACCGCCAGCGACGCGGATGCCGTGGCCTTCCCGCTGGATACGCCGGTGCTGCTGGCGGGTAACGTGCAAGAGGCCATCGGCAAGGCAGGCACCAAGGGCACGCTCAAGCCAACACTAGAAGCCATCGCCGCACAAGCCAAGCCCATGGTGGTCGTGGTGCGCGTGGCCGATGGCGCTGACGAAGCCGAAACCACCAGCAACATCATTGGCGGCACCAGTCTGGACGGTAAATTTACCGGCATGAAAGCCCTGCTAGCAGCCAACAACACCCTCAAGGTCAAGCCGCGCATTTTGGCGGTACCGGGGCTGGACAATGCCGCCGTCGCCACCGCGCTGGTCAGCATTGCGCAAAAGCTGCGCGCCTTTGCCTACCTGTCCGCGCATGACTGCGACACCAAAGAAGAGGCCGCCGCCTATCGCGACACGCTGGCTGCGCGCGAAGCGATGGTCATCTTCCCGAACTGGGTAAGCTGGTCCACGACAGAAAACAAGTCCGTCGAAGCGCCGGCCACCGCCTTTGCCTGCGGCCTGCGCGCCAAGATCGACGAAGAGACCGGCTGGCACAAGACCCTGTCCAACGTCGGCGTAAATGGCGTGACCGGCATCAGCATCGATCTGACGTGGGATCTGCAAGACCCCGCCACCGATGTCGGCTACCTCAACGAAAAAGACGTCACCGCCCTGATCCAGTCTAGCGGCTATCGCTTCTGGGGCTCGCGCACTTGCTCGGACGACCCGCTGTTTGCCTTTGAAAACTACACCCGCACCGCGCAAGTGCTGGCCGACACCATGGCCGATGCGCACATGTGGGCCATCGACAAGCCAATGCACCCAAGCCTGGTGAAGGACATCGTCGAAGGCATCAAGGCCAAGGGCCGCGAACTGGTGGCACAAGGCTACCTGCTGGGCTTTGACTGCTGGTTCAACGAAGAAGCCAACAGCAAGGAAGTGCTCAAGAGCGGCAAGCTGTATATCGACTACGACTACACCCCGGTACCGCCGCTGGAAAACCTGATGCTGCAGCAGCGCATCACCGACCGCTATCTGGTTGACTTCGCCGCACGCATCAACGGCTAACCCGAAAGGAACGAAGAATGGCTCTGCCCCGCAAACTCAAACACTTCAACGTGTTTTACAACGGTGAAAACTTCATCGGCCAAGCCGCTGAAGTCACCCTGCCCAAGATCGCCCGCAAAATGGAAGGCTGGCGCGGTGCCGGCATGACCGGTGAAGTCAAGGTGGACATGGGCATGGAGGCGCTGGAGCTGGAACACAGCTACGGCGGCATCATGGCTGAAATCTACCGCGACTTCGGCATCGCCAAAATCGATGGCGTCATGCTGCGTTTTGCCGGTGCCTACCAGCGCGACGACACCGATGCCGTGGATGCAGTCGAAATCGTCTGCCGTGGCCGGCATGAAGAGATCGACCCCGGCAGCGCCAAGGCCGGCGACGATACCGAATTCAAGGTCAAGTCTGCGCTCAGCTATTACAAGCTCAGCATCAACGGCGAAGACCTGATCGAGATTGACCTCGTAAACATGGTCGAAAAAGTCGGCGGCGAAGACCGTCTGGCCGAGCACCGCAAAGCGATTGGCCTGTAAGCGCCATCCTCACCCCTAGCCAACAGGCCGGCCACAAGCCGGCCTGTCACTGAAAGCACACCATGAACAAAATCACCCTCGACGCCCCAATCAAACGCGGCGACACCGAAATCACCGAACTGAGCCTGCGCAAACCACTGGCCGGCGAGCTGCGCGGCATCGCGCTAACTGACCTGATCCAGATGGATGTAGACGCACTGGCCAAAGTCTTGCCGCGCATCACCACCCCCGCCCTCACCGAGCATGAAGTCGGGCGCATGGACGTGGCCGACCTGATGCAGGCCGGAATCGTGGTGTCCGGTTTTTTGTTGCCGAATGCCAGCAAGCCGGATACATCCCTCGCGTAATTGACGACGCAATGGCGGATATCGCGGTGGTGTTTCACTGGCCGCCGCGAGAAATGGACGGCATGACACTGGTAGAGCTAATGCAATGGCGCGAGCGCGCCAGGCTAAGAAACGGAGCAGACGAATGAGCGGGCGCAATCTCAGGCTGGAAGTAAACCTGCAGGCGGTGGACAAGATCACCGGCCCGCTCAAGTCGGCCATGCGGGGCAGCCGCGAGCTATCGCGGGCAGTGAAGTCGGCGCGCTCAGAGCTGGATCAACTGAACAAGCGGCAATCCAGCATGGATGGCTTCAAGCAGCTTAGAGAGCAAGCCAAGAAGTCAACAGAAGCGCTGCGCGAATCGCAAAAAGCCGCCAAAGATCTGCAGCTAAAGGTAGGGTTCAACAAGGAGGCGAAGGAAAATGCACTAGCCAGAGTCAAGATGGCAAAGGCGGAATATACGGCCATCAGCAAGGCGATCGCATTAACGCACGAGCCAACAGCAAAGCAAGCCACGCTACAACATCAAGCCCGCGCCGCGATGGAGAGCGCAGAGAAGGAAAAAAACAAAGCAATTAACAGCTACCGCAATACGCAGTCAAAACTGAAGGATGAAAACAGGCGAATAAAAGATCTGACAGAAAGACGCGGGAAGCTGGCTGCCGTGATCGTCGAGCAGCGAGCGGCACTGAATAGCGCCGGCATCAAGACACATCAGCTTGCCCGTCACGAGGAAGAACTCAAGCGCAACACTGACAGCGCAACAGCTGCGCTGCGCAAACAAGAAGAACAGCTGAAGCGCGTCAACAAGACGCAGCAGCAGATGATAGCGACGCGTGCAAGATACGACAAAGCCATCGCCACTCGCGACACGCTGGCCGGTGCGGGCGTCAGCACCATGGCAGCCGGTGCCGTTGTGGGAGCGCCAATTGCAAAAATGGTTCGCGACTATGTCAGCTTCGAGGATGCCATGCTGGGCGTGGCCCGTCAGGTTGAAGGGGCCCGCGATGCAGGCGGCAAGCTCACCACGGTCTACTACCAGATGGGCGACGCCATCAAGGCCATGGCCGAAAAAATACCGATGGCTACCACCGAGATTGCGGCACTGATAGAGGGGGCTGCCCGCATGGGCATCCAGGGCAAAGATAATCTGCTCGCCTTCGCTAAGACGGCCGCGCTGGCCAGCACCGCGTTTGATTTACCGGCCGAGCAGATCAGCGAAGACCTCGGCAAGATCGCCAACATTTACAAGATCCCGATCAAGAACATCGAGCAGCTGGGCGACGTCATTAACTATCTGGATGACAACGCGCAGTCCAAGGGCGCGGACATCATCAACGTAATGCAGCGCATCGCCGGCAGCACGGGGAGCATGAACTACAAAGAGGCCGCAGCGCTGGGCAGCACCTTCCTGTCGCTGGGCGCCTCGGCAGAAATTGCCGCCACCGCCACCAAGGCCATGGTGCGCGAACTGGCCATCGCAGAGAAACAGCCAAAACGATTCCAGCGTGGGCTGGATGAGCTGGGGTTGAGTGCGGAAAAAGTTCAGGCCAGCATGGCAAAAGACAGCACCGGCACCATCATGAAGGTACTGGAGGCGGTCAAGAAGCTACCAGAAGCCAAGCGCATGGGCGTGATGGTCGATTTGTTCGGCAAGGAATACGGCGATGACGCCGCCAAGCTCGCAGACAATCTGGGCGAGTACCGCAAGCAACTGGCGCTGGTCAAGGCGCAAGGCGCCAGTGGCAGCATGGCACGCGAAGGCGACGCCAAGAACGACACCCTGAGCGCGCAGGCGCTGATGCTGCAAAACAAGCTGTTCAACCAGTCCAGCGGACTGGGTAGCACGCTGCGCCAGCCACTGATGGAGATTATGACCGCCATAGGTGGCATCACCGACAAAGTCACCGCATGGACCAAAGCCAACCCGGAGCTAACCGCAACCATGGTAAAGGCTGCCGCCGTCATCGCCGGCATGCTGGTGGTGTCGGGTGGGCTGATGCTGGCGATTGCAGGCATTGCCGGGCCTTTCATTGTGGCAAGATTCGCGATCGCCAGCTTCGGCATCATGCTGACCAGCGGCATCGGCATCATCGGAAAGGCAGGGTCGGCATTTGCTATGGTCTACCGAAGCATTGGCTTCTTGGGCGGACTGGCAAGGGCAAATCCGATTGCGGCAATAATCATTGGCATTGCCGGCGCAATCATGCACGTGGTCGCCAACTGGGGGCAGCTGATGAAGCTATTCAAATCAGGCGATTGGGCGGGGGTAGGCAGATTCATCCTTCAGGGGCTCGAAGCAGGCCTGAACGCCGCGACGCTTGGACTGTATGGCGTAATTAAGCGAGTGGCTTACGGCCTGCTTGATGTGGTGAAGTCCATTTTCGGCATCCACTCGCCATCGAGGGTATTCGCCGGTTTCGGCATCAACCTAATGCAGGGATTAGCCAACGGAATCGTGGCAGGGCTCGCCACCGTCAAAAACGCCATCGCCGGCGCGGGGGCATCGGCCATCGGCTGGTTTAAAGAAAAGCTCGGCATCCACTCGCCATCGCGCGTCTTTGCGCAGCTGGGCGGCTACACCATGCAAGGCTTGGCGCAGGGGCTGAATGACGGGCAGGCAAGCCCCTTGCAGGCGGTAATGGCCACCGCCAAAAAGCTCACCGCCGCCGGCGCAGGTCTCACGCTGGGCGCGGGCGTCGCCATGGCCGGCACGCTGCCGCTAGACAACCGCCCGCCACTAAGCCAGCCCGGCGCAGCGGCCAGCCAGAACGCAGCAGCCGGCCCCATCAGCATCACCGTCAACGCCGCGCCCGGCATGGACGAGCGCGCACTGGCTCGGCTGGTGGCGCAAGAGATCGACAAGGCCCAGCGCCAGCAGGCCGCACGCGGCCGCTCACGCCTCACCGACAGGGATTAACCATGCAAGGCTTACCGATGATGACGCTGGGCATGTTTGTGTTCGCGATGGACACCCTGCCCTACCAGCAGCTGCAACACCGCGCCGGCTGGCGATTGCCGGGCAATAGCCGCGTCGGCCAGCGCAAGAGCGTGCAGTTTTTGGGGCCGGACGATGAGACCGTCACCCTGTCCGGCGTGCTGGTGCCAGAGCTGACCGGCGGCGACACCGCCCTATCCATGGTGCGGCTGATGGCCGATCAGGGGCGCGCATGGCCGCTGATCGATGGCGGTGGCGAAATCTGGGGCTTTTACATGATCGAATCGCTGGAAGCCGGCCGCACCTTGTTCCATAGCGACGGCAAGGCGCGGCGCATTGAATTTACCCTCAGCCTCAAGCGGGTCGATGGCGATTCGCTCTCCGACATGCTGGGCCAGATTACCGGCCAGCTATCCGCCATGGTGCCGGGCTTGCAAGGCTGGCTGCCATGAATATCGACCTGACCCGCACCGATAGCCCCGCCTTTAGCCTGAGCCTGTCAGGCCGTGACATTAGCGCCAATATCGCGCCGCGCCTGATCTCGCTCAGCCTGACCGATGCCCGTGGCTTCGAGGCCGACCAGCTGGATATCGAGCTGGACGACGCCGACGGCAAGCTCGATCTGCCCACCCGTGGCGCCAAGATCAAGCTGGCGCTGGGCTGGCGTGGCGGGCTGATGGTGGATAAGGGCGATTACACCGTAGACGAGATCGAGCACAGCGGCGCACCCGACAAGATCACCCTGCGCGCCCGATCTGCCGACCTGCGTGCCGGCATTGCCCAGCGTAAAGAGCGCAGCTTTCACGGCAAGACCTTGGGCGAGATTATCCGCACGCTGGCCGAAGCCAACGGCCTGAAGGCGGTTATCCCGCCCGAGCTGGCGGCGCGCAAAGTGCCGCATCTGGACCAGCAAGGCGAAAGCGATATCGCGCTGGCCACGCGGCTGGCCGGCGAATGGGATGCCATCGCCACCGTCAAGGCCGGACGACTGCTGTTTATCAGGGCGGGTGATGCCACCACCGCCAGCGGCCTGCCTATGCCGCCGGTGACGATCTTGCGCAGCGATGGCGACAGCCACCGCTTTTCCATTGCCGACCGCGACAACTACACCGCCGTGCGCGCCTACTGGCAAGATGTGGAAGGCGGCAAGCGCGGCGAAGTGTTGGTCGACAAGAACACCAACTTCGAGCGCAAGAACCAAGTCGGCAAGCGCGGCAAAGTGCTCAAGACCAAAAAACTGACCGTCACCCAGCGCGAAGCCATCGAGGCCAGCGCCGACAACATCAAGCAGCTGCGCCACACCTACGCCAGCGAAACAGCGGCATGGCAGGGCGCACGCAGCGCATGGGAAAAGTTGCAGCGCGGCGTGGCCAGCTTTGAAATCACCCTCGCCCGTGGCCGGCCGGAGATCATGCCGGAGCTGCCGGCCACCGTGCAGGGCTTCAAGCCGGCCATCGATGCCTGTGGATGGGTCATCGCCAGCGTCACCCACACGCTGGACGATAACGGCCTGATCACCCGGCTGGCGCTGGAGATGAAGCTGGAAGACATCAAGTAAGCCGCAAGGCTAGCGCGCGAGGAACTGAGCGCCAGCCGATAGCACCTGCACCACCAGCGCCGACAGCATGGGCGCAGCCTGCGATCGTGCCGCGTCGGCCAGCTGCGCACCAAGCGGGGCCTGCAGGCTTTCCGGCACCAGCCGCAACACCTCAAGCCCTTTCGGGGTTAGCACGCAGCACGGGAAGTCGGGCGAGTTGCACGGCTTATCGTGCGTGAGATAGCCGGAGCCCGCCAGCCATCGCACCGTCGCTACAAACAGCTTTTCTTCGTGGGAAGGCGCCGGGACGCCTCGCGGATCGCAGAGGTTGATTTTGTCGTCACCGATAAACTTGGCGGCGAGCAGCGACATCGGCAGCGGGAAAGATTCATACAGCCGGCCAAGAATGCGGCCGGTCAATTCATCAAACTGCTGGATATTGGAGGGCGTCATGCAGGAAAACACCATTCAGGAAAAAAAAGAAACGGATGCGCACGAGGCGCTATCCGCCGTGGTTGAGCATCTGGGCGGGTTATGGGGGCGGGCTAACGCACGGCAGTACCTGATCCACGCTCTACCGCATCTGGCTGCGCAACCGGACAAGCTGGCAGACGCCATCTTGTTTGCGCTGGACATGCACGAAAACAAGGTGATGGAAAAAGCCCGCCGCTATCAGCTATGCCCGTGCGCCCGCCGCTAGCGCGGCTTGGCTGGGGCGGGCAGGTAGCGCCGCGTCATTGTGTCGCGGCGGCCGGATCGGGCGCGGGGGCTGGCCAGCAAGCGGGCGGTGCTGGGGCTCAAGCGCATGGGTCGGCCTCGCGCATGGCGGCCAGCAGCATGCGCCGCGTGCGTTCGTCCAGCCGGCTCCATAGGGCTGTTACTTCGGCCAGTTCAGGCGAGAGCGCCGCTGCCTGGTGCACGCTGCCCAATACAAAGCCGACATCAAAGCCGGCATCGCCGAGCAGAAGCAGCGCATCGGTCTTGGCCGCCCGTGTGCCAGCTTCCCATGCGGCGTAAGTCGAGGCCGACACGCCGGCCAGCTTGGCTGCACTCATTTGGCCAAGTCCTAAGCGGGCGCGCTCGGATTGCAGGCGGTGATGTAAATTCATGGTCGACCCTTTGGGGTGGCGCGGCGCACTTAGCCCGCCTTTTGCGGGTTGGTGCCGCCTATCGGTTGCGATGCATTCATCAGGCGTCGGCTGCCTCTTTCACCATCAGCAAGAAATCATCTTCGTCAAGGATGGAAGCCCCCATCGCCTGCGCCTTTTCAAGCTTGCTGGTGCCAGCGCGCGGGCCGGCACACAGCAGGTTTAGATTTTGGGTGACATTTTTACGCACGATAAAGTAAGACCCGGCCGCCATATCTTCGAGCGATTCGCGCTTGGCCGAGGCAAAGCCGGTAAAGGAAATCTCCAGCGCGCCAACGGCTTTGAGTTCGGAAACGCTCATAGATGCCGAGGAAAAATCAGTCACATTACCAATGCTGGCCGCCGCCTTGCTGCGCGCCATTTCAGCCTGCGCATGGGCCTCAACGATGCCATCCGCCCAGCCCATGGCGTCGGCCACCTCGCCGGTCAGCTCTGAGGTCACCACGCCCTGCACCCTATCCAGGCGAAAGGTGCGATGCGCATTGCGCAGCAGGCAGCGACCGGCAAAGCGCTCGCCATCAATCATGCGCACCACCATTCTGCGGTCACTGGTTTCGCCCTTGGCATTCAGGTAGGCAAAATTGATCACATCCAGCTTGCTGCCTTCGATCGTGCGCCGCGCCGGGCGGGTGCGTTTCGGGCGGCCCACCGGCTCCCAGTCGCTGAACGCTTCCGCCGGCACATTGCCGCCGATCGACTCGATCAGCGCGATCAGGTCAAGGCTCTCGATTGGATCGATCTCGCCATCCTGTAGCGACTCATCCAGCAAGCGGTAGAGCTGGCCGATGCGCGGGTTGCTCAGCAGCCACGGACTGGCGCGCAGCAGGTCTTGCAACTGGAAAGCCTCGCCATCGTCTATCCAGCCATCGGCCGCTACCGCTTCGCAGCGGGCAATAAACTGCGCTTCGGAAACAGCATCTGGATTGGTCGCGGGCACATGAGGCTTGTCGGGCGCTACAGCAGGCGGCGCGGAATCAATGGGCGCCAGAGGCACAGGCGAAGAGGCGGGGCGCTCTGTGGGCTCGTCGGCCAGAACAGACGATGCAGGCGATGGTTTTGCCGGCTCGGCAACCGGATCGGGCGTGGCAATGCGCCGGGCAAGATACCAGCACGTGGCCAAGCAACCACAAGCCACCGGATAGAGCCAGCCGCTGCCAGCGAGCAGACTGGTCACTACCACGACAGGGAGTAGCGCCACACCGCCGACCAGCGCGCCGGAAACATGTCGCGTGAAGATGCCGTATTTCTGGGCAACATCACAGCGATACACCGCCCGCCAGATCAGGATCGGACAAGCCAGCCAGACAGACAGCAGCACCAGAACGGAAAGATCGGACACGACAACCCCTTTACAAACAAGAAATCAGCGGCCGCCAGTCGCGGCCGGGACGCGACTTAGCCAGCCTTCTGTGGGTTGGTATCGGTTATCGACTGCGATGTATTCATTAGGATCGCCACCCCGCGTGCATCCATGGTCGCCATTTGCGCGACCACCTGCGCCTGCTCATTGGAGAGCTCTGCATTGTTGCGCGTGCCGGTCACGACATAGAGCACATCAAAGCCCGCCGCAAAAAGCTTGGCGAGTGCGTCGGCGTTCGGGAATCGGTCATACCGCTCCCAGTTTTGCCACGTCACCATCGTCACGCCGGCGGCTTGTCCAGCCTGTGTTTGCGTCAGGCAGAGACGCTGGCGCTCCTCAAATAGCCGGTCATGGATAGACAAATGTAAAGCACCTCAATGCAAATACATCGTCTTGTTTGTTGCACGAACAAAATAAACGATGTATCTTGACATCCCATAGAGCCGGAAAACTCGAATGGGACAAACAAAAATGAGTAGAGAATACCGCAAACACCCGGAAACGGGTACACCAAGCCCCGCCAAGATCGAAACCGCCGTGTCGCTGCGCCTCACGCCGGAAGACTACGTCACCATCCGCGAAGTGGCCGAACTGGAAGACCGCAGCGTGTCGTCACTGGTGCGCCTGTTGATACGCCGCGCCTGCATCGCCCACCGCGCCAGCCTCCCCCCCAAGCCAGACACTACGCCAGCCGGCGGGCATTTACACGCCTAGAAAATTGCATGTCATTCACGCCACCAGCAGGAGGCCGCCATGTATCACGGACGCATCGAACACGCACTACGCCAAGCCCTCAGCGGGCGCGACAGGCCGGACATTGCCCGCGCAGTAGGCTGGGATGAAAGCAACGTCAACCGCTTTTTGTCCGGCAATAACGGCATCCCGATCGGCAAGATCGACAAGCTGATCGATGCGTCGGGCTATGTACTGGTGACTACCAAGTATCTGGATGCGCTGATGGTGTTGTGTGAAGTCGGTATGAGTTGCGAATGCGCCAAAGATGGCGGCAAAGAAAAGTGCAAGGGGTGTAAGTGATGTCGTATTTGTGTCCGGCTTGCGGCCATGTGGCCCGCAAGCGCTCCAGCCGCATGCTGTCCCGCGAGGTCCGCGAGGGCTATTACAGCTGCACCAATGATCAGTGCTGCGGCCAGTTCCGCACGCTGGAAGGCGATCCGGTCTGGACCGCCAAGCCGGCCAGCCTGGGCAAGCTTGAATACCGCCTCAAGCTGTCGCCGCGCAAGTTCCCGCCCATAGACAAGCGCCAGATGGCGCTGCCGATCCCGGAATAACCCACCCAAGCGCCAGCCATGGCATGCCGTTTTGACGGCATGGCGGGGACGGCTTGGCCTAAATCCACGAAAACGCACCGGAGAGCACCATGAAAACCATGACCCAAACCCGATTCAGCAATGGCACTTGCTGCTATTCGCCCAACTGGCGAACCCGCCAGCCATCGGAGGCGCGCCTGTTTGCGCGCCAGTTGCCACTGGCGCTGCTGGCGGCGCTGGCCATGGGCGGCCTGCCGCATGTGTTTCTGTCGCTGGGGTGGATGTGATGCAAGCCGCCAAAGACACCGCCGCCTATCAGGATTTCCGCCACGCGCTGGCGTTTCTGAGCACCAAGGCCAGCACCCCAAGCGGCCATGCCGCGATCAGCGAAACCCGCCCGCCACTGGAAACCGTCACCGCTTTGCAGGCCAAGGTACTGACGCCGGCGCAACTGGATGCGATCAGCCAGGTGCAAAGCGCACTGGCCGGCATTCAGAGCCTGGGCGCGCTGGTGAACACCCTGATCGCGCAGCAGGGCTTGCCGCTGAATCGACCCTCTATCGCGGATACGGCGCGACTGGCTGGCGATATTGACGGCGCGCTGTTTGATCACAGTCTGGCGCTGGCCAAGCTGGCCGCCGGCGCACGCGCCCATGCCCCATCCATCAACAGCCGCATTGCGGCATAAGGACACAGCATGACGCCAAAACTCACACCCGCGAGCCTGAAGGCACTGCTCAGCAACATACCGGACGCGCCGCGCCAGCAAGACATGGAGATGCTGGAGGAGCTGGTGCATGCCATCGCCACCACGGCAGGGATGGATGTGGCACTGGATTTGTGTGTGAACGCAGCAGAAGGTAGCCCGGCTGTCAGCGCAGTGGGTGCATGGATGGAGCACACCGAAGAGGGCGCTATGTTTGATATGGCCATGAGGAAGATGATCGCCGTACGTACTGCGCTGGGCGGGCTGGCATGAGCGCAGCCAAGCCTAGCTTGCTGGACAGGATGGATGACTGGGGGCGCGAGATGGTGGCGCGCTTCCCGTTTCACCTGCGCCAGGGCATTGCCCGCCGCTATCTGGCCATTCGCGGCCGCGCCTTGCGCCCTGCCGCTGTCCGTATCGGCATACTGGATGATGGCCGCGAGCGCGAGGCGAACTTGTGGCTGCGCAATCTGGCGCTGGAGTTCCCTGAATACCGTCTGGCGCTGGGCGCGTCGGATGGGCAGTTGTGCGAGTTTGCCAACGAACGCGCCAAGGAGTTCGACTTGATGTCGGCCCGTGGCGCGTCCGTTGCCGATCTTGCTGCCCGCTGCGCCCATTACGGCGTGGAGTTGCCTTACGGCGAGACGGAGAACGCCGTGGCGCGCCGGCTGGGTCACGATAAGTGGTGGCGCCGTGCCTTGCGCCGCCATCGGGTGCGTGCGGGTGAAGCGCTGGCCATTGAGCTTGGTATGGTGTGCAAGCAGCGCCAGCTGTACGTCAGCAACGATACGCTGGCGATTCGCACCAGCCAGAAGGCACGCAATAGCGCCCTGCTGGACGGCATGGTGGCAGTGAACGAGCTGGGACAGTCATTCACCCTGACCGAGCTGGCAGAGAAAGGCGTATCCAACCCCAAGATCCGCCGCGCCGAGCTGATTTGCCGCATGGCCGGCATGGAGACCATCGCGCAAAGCGTGGGGCTGGCCGGTGAATTTATCACCCTGACCACGCCGAGCCGCTTTCATGCGGTGAAAGCCAAGACCGGCCGCGCCAATCCCAAGTATGCCGGCACCACGCCGCGCGAGGCAGCGGATTATCTGCAAAAGGTATGGGGGCGCATTACGGCCCAGCTGGCGCGCGAGGGCATCCGCATTTACGGGCTGCGCGTTGCCGAGCCACACCACGACGGCACACCGCATTACCACGGCCTGTTTTTCATGCGCCCAGAGAAGGTGGCACGTTTTCGCGCCATTGTGGCTTGCCACGCGGTACGCGAAGACCGCGACGAGCTGGGCCTGAGCTATGCGCTGACCGCCAAGCTGGCAAAGGCGCAGGCGCGCGAGATGAAGGCTGCCGGCAGCAAAGAGACGCTGGGCGCGCTGGCCGTGCGTATCGGCAACGAGCGCGCCTTCTGGCGCGAGCCGGCCGCTGGCGTATGGGCCGGAATCGTTGCCCGTATCGAATTCAAGCCGATTGACTGGAACAAGGGCACGGCCACCGGCTACATCATCAAATACATCGCCAAGAACATTGACGGCGAGCGCAATGATGGCGAGTCGGTCGGGATTGACTTTGATGCCAGCGACGACGGCACAGGCAGCAACGATGCCCGCGCCACCGCGCAGCGCGTGAATGCCTTTGCATCGGCATGGGGCATCCGCCAGTTTCAGCAAGTAGGCGGGCCGCCGGTGGGTATCTGGCGCGAGCTGCGCCGCTGGAAGCACGACGGCGCAGAGACGGTGATCCAGCTGGCGGCGATGGCAGCCGATGCGGGCAACTGGGGTCGCTTTGTCGAGCTGATGGGCGGCTGGGAAGCGCAGCGCAAGGCGATGCCGCTCAAGACGGTCAAGATCGCGAATGCCGGGATGAATATCTACGGCGAAGCCCGCGCAGATTCGGTGGCTGGCGTGGTGGATACCGAGAGCGGCATGGTGGTGTCGACGCGCACCCACGATTGGACGATCGGCCGGGGGGTTGATCTTAAAGCAGGCGTAGCCTGCCCTTGGACTCGTGTCAATAACTCTACGGAAATGAAATTTTCCAGCCTGAAGCCGGCCCCGATGCCCACCGCAGAAGACTATGAGCGCTGGGAAAACGAGGCTGAGATGGACAGATTGATGCGCGCCATCCAGCCGGAAGACGACGGATTCAAGCCGGCGGCCGAATTGGCCCAGATTCGCCAGGCGAAAAAGGCCGCGCTGGACAAATATCGCTTCGAGCGCGAGATCAACAGTAACGACGACGGCACGCTGTCGAGCTGGGTGCAGGCAGATATCGAGCGCCGCATGGTCGAAGCCGAGCAAAAATCAGCTGAAACGCGCCAGCGCGTGGCGATGCATGCCGAAATCAAGGCCATCAGCCGCAATTACCAGCAGCCGGCGCATGGCCGCGGGCTGGAGGTCATCGCCCAGGTGAAGCGCGAGGCCGAGCATCAGGCCAGCCGCATCGAAAAGCCGACCCGCCAGAAGATATTGCAGGGCGTGACCTTGCAAAGCCCTGAACAACAAGCCGCCGAACTGGCGCGGATCATAGCCACCGCACCGGTGCTGAGCCATAGCGAGCCGGACGCGCCGGATCTGGTCTCGGCAGAAATCGCCAAGGTCAATCGACTGATCAAGCAACTTAGCCAGGCAATCGCCTGAACCAAACCAAAAAGGACGCCACCATGGCACAAATAATCGAAGTGCACGCCAAGCTGACACCGCAGGAGGCCCGGGCATTTGGCGCTTTCTTGCGCTTGGCTGGCCGCGCCGACTACGCGGTCAATGCCAAGACCGAGGAAGAGGCTGGGCTGATGCAGGCAGCGGGCGACAAGCTGCGCCGCGCGCTGGCTCACGGCGTGATCGATGCGCATGAATTAACGGAGCAAGGCCAATGACGAATTTGTACGTAAGGATTATCGAACGCGAGACGCGCCAGTTTCAGCAACGCGTTACGCGGATCAATCGCCTGCTGCCGGCGCTGCAAGCGACCGATGCGCTGGCGAGCCGTGCCAACGGCTGGATCGGGATGCGCGCCTGGGCGGATGCCTGCGAGCAAGGCTATCCGTTTATCAATATCAGAATCCCGCTTGAGCGGATGCCGGGGCTGGATGTGGCTGCCAGCCTGACGGAGGCAATGGGCGAAACGGTGATGGCCTGCGTGCCGACTAAGGGGGAATACATCGTGCTGCTGGACGATGACGGCGACAGCGAAGAAGGCACTGCGCTACGCGTAAAGGTGGAGGTGTACTAGCAAGCAGACCGCGCAAGCGGTCATGGCTGGCCGGCTTGCTCCGAATAACACAACCGGAGTGCCGTCCTCAGAAACCGGCAGGCCGGCCAGCCATGACCACTGAGAAAGACCACGATGCCAACGCAAGACCTGTACCGAATGGGCCATTTTGACGGATTCAACGGCAAAGAGCCGCAACAGCCACAGCAGCCTTACTACATGTACGGCCACCAGCGCGGGCAAGAACTCAAGGCAATGGAAACAGCGAGGACAGCAAAATGAATGAAACACTGGATATGACCGAAGCCGCAGAACTACTGAAGATCAGCGCCTCGCTGATGCAAGAGCTGGCATCCACCGGCGTGGTGATCGGTGCCCGCGTCGGAAAGGGCTGGGTATTTATCCGGCAGGACTTGATGGATTACTTGCGCTCCGAGACCCGCCGCCAGACCAATGAGCGCCGCGCCGCGCAAGAGGCAGACAAGACGCTGGCAGGCCGCACGCCGGGCATGCCGACATTTGGCGCACCACGCCGCCAGCCGGCCACGCGCAAGCGCCCGGATCTGGACAAGCTGGAGGCTGCACACGCATGAGTATGGCGCACCCGATGAAAGACCCATGCAGCTGGGCAGGATTTGTCGTGACGCATCGCGGGCTGGACAGCCACCTGCCACGCGAGCCACGGCGCGCCAGCGCTGCCGCGATCGACAGGGCCAATGCCCGCCGCAAGATCGAAGAGAAACGAATGCTGGGCGATATCGCCGGCAAAGAATACTGGGAGCACTGAGATGAACAGCATCACCTTTGACGGCCGCGTAGTCGCGGATAGCGAGCTGAAATATACCCAGGGCGGCGATGCGGTGCTGTCGTTTCGCGTGGCCAGCGATATCGGCTTTGGCGAAAAAAAGACCACCAACTGGTTTGGCTGCCAGGTGTGGGGTAAGCGCGCCGAGGCGCTACTGCCCTATTTGATCAAAGGGCAGCAGGTGACAGTATACGGCCAGCTGACACTGCGCGAATGGACAGATAGGGACGGTATTAAGCGCCTGTCGCCAGATGTGCGCATCAATGAAGTGAGCATGCAAGGCGGGAAACGCGACGATGCGCAGCAGCCAGCGGACAGCAATAAACCACCGAGACAACCGGCACGCAGCAGCTACGGAGGCCAGAAGCACGCCGCCAGTAAGGGCGAATATCCATACTAAACAACACAACGGGCCATATCTGGCCCGTTTTGCATTACCACATCAGATCAGCCAGATCCGAGCCGCGCAGGTTTGCGTAGCGTGCCAGCATGCGCGGGTCGCGGTGGCCGGTCACCTTGGCAATTTGCAGGTCGGACATCTTGGTACGCTCGAATAGGCGGCTGGTGGCCTCATGCCGCAGGTCGTGAAACTTGAGGTCGGCACAGCCGGACACCTCAAACACGCGGGAAAACTGTGCGGACAGAAGCGAGGTGATGCGTCTGAGTCCAGCGGCATCGGTATTGCTTAGCCAGGGAAATAGCCGGCCACGGCTCAGACTAAAGCCGGCCATGCCGCGGGTGCCGCTTTCGACTTGCTCGCGATAGCGCGCCAGAACCGCCAGCGCCACGCTGGAGAGCGGAATTTGCCGCTTGTCGCCATTCTTGGTTTTATCCAGAAAGATGGTGCGTTTCTCAAGGTCAATCTGCGAAAGCTCCAGTGTGTAGATTTCACGCATGCGCATGGCCGTTTCAAGCGCCAGGTCAAACAGGCATTCCAGCGCACCCTGCCATTTGAGCGCTAGCGGGCGTTCGCGTCCTTCTGGCGTGGCGCCGGCGAGCATGGCGCGAATGGCCGCCTCTTCGCCAGGGTTTAGTCGCCGGTCGCGGGCAATATCGCTGGGGATCGTCGCCTTGCCATCGTCGCCACGCAGCACGGCCGCATCGCTCGGGGTGTAGTTCGCGTAGCGGCGCGGCAGCTGGCGCAGCGGATTGGAGATGAACACGCTGCCAGCACTGCGCGTTACCCAGTCGAGACAGCGCGCCAGCGCGCCAACATAGTGGCGGATGGATGATGGGGCGAGCTGCTGGGTTTGCTTCATGCTGCGCACCCATGATTCGACCCATGCGTAATCGACAGCGGTCAGCGTGGCACCGCCTACCCTATCGAGCAGCACACCAAGCACCGGCCTATCGGCTGCGGATACATCAACGGCAATCAGGTAGCCGCGGATCGCATCGGCAATGGTGGCGAGGTGCGGCTTCTGGTCGAGCAGGTCATCAGGAACGATGCCGCGATCAAGTAGCGACTCAAGGCGGAGGCAATAGGCGTCGCCTTCGGCCTCGTTGGTAAATGTGAACGTAGCTGGCTTGGGCAAAATACCCTTGCGCCGAACAATGAATTCCCAGTTTCCGCTGGAGCGTAAGCGCTTGGTGGCC